>JAGOGG010000132.1 GCA_017996795.1 Sediminibacterium sp.
TTGCTGCATTTTGTAAGGACGGCTTAAATGCAGAAGTGATGATTACAGTTCTAGTAGCGCTGGTATCGGTATTCGCTTTATCTGTAACCGAGTGAGCAACAGATAAGCTCTCCCCGGTTGCCTTAGGGGTTGAATTCGATTTAGGTTTTGCGCTGGCTTTTTTATTAGCAGCTTTCTTTTTAATAACCCGAGATTGTTTGGCCTTTTTCTTCTTGCTTTTCCTTTGTTGTGCTGCTGCATCTATATTAAATCCAATTGAAAGCAATAATATAAAAAGTGCAATTTTCGTTTTCATGATTCTAGTCTTTTATATTATTGTACTTTATTATTTTTTTCTTTTTCAGCTATTACTAAAGCCAACTTTGCTGCGGCTTCTTTTTTCAGTTCTTCTAATTCAGCATTGTCCGCAACACTCTTAAAAGTAGCTTCTGCATTAAAATAATCCTTCTGGTTCAAGTAAATATCTCCAACCAATAAATAGCTTTTCGTAACCCAATAAGTATAAGAACCGTACTTTTTAATTACTTCAAAACAAGCTTTTTCTGCTTCATCTAACTTACCTGTTTGGAACAATAATTCTCCTACACGATATTGCGCTTCTGCAGTTATTTCAGATTTACCCAATGGCAAAAGGGATTGAAACCCTTGCAAAGCCTGTGGATTTCTCTTCTCCATTTGATCATTCTTTGCAATAATATAACCAGCCATTAATCGGTCGTCTGTTGCTATACTTTTTTGTAATAATAATTCTGTGGCATTGGGCACAGCTTCTACAAATTGTTGGGTTTTATATTGACAGCGTAATAATCCCCTCATTGCTTCTAACTTATTTTCCTGTTGCAGTGCAATGGTTTTTAATAATGCATAATAAGTTGAAGCATTGTTGTAATCTTGAAAGTCGAAATAGTAAATTCTACCAGCTTGTAATGCACTTCTTTCTGCATACTTATTAGGTGACAATGCTGCAACTGCTTTATAGAACCCAAGTGCTTCTTTATTTTTTTTCTGCAACAAATTAATTTCGGCTAAAAAATAATTGGCTTCAACCGCATATTTGCCTTGAGGGAAATTAGCTAAATAAGCATTAAAACCTGCTTCTGCACCCGTATTGTCTTTTAATTCAAATCGGATGGATGCAGACTTATAGGTAATAGAATCTGCTTCATTTCGGGCCAATGTTTTACCATTACTTTCCATGAACTGGATATATTCCAATGGCTTTTGTTGTTCAATAAATATATTTCTGATGTATTCAACAGACGCATCCGATTCTGTACTATTCGGGTACTTTGAAACCAAATTTTTAAATTGATTAAGCGATTCTTCGTTTTTATTTAAATTAAAATAGGCAATCCCCAATTTCTGGTAAGCTATTGGATAAAGTGCCGCAGCATCTTTTTGATTGAGTAATGCTTCTAAAGGATCAATTGCCTTTTCAAATGCTTCATCGGCCAAATAGGTGTTCGCCATTTCCAATCTGGCTTGTGCCAACATAGATGATGTTGGATACACTTGAGGAATCAATTGCAATAAAGCCAACTTTTGTACCTGGTTATTCGTAGCTCCTGCTATAATGGCTTTTTGGTAAGTAGCGTAATCTGCTGAAGCCCAATTTAATTGAACTACTTGTTCGTATAAATTTACTGCCTGCTTATATTCTTTCAACATAAACCAACAGTCGGCCGCTCTTACTACTGCATCTCTCTCTACATTGTTTAATGCAGTATGTGGATTTTTATTGACCAACTCATATTGTTCTTTGGCTTGTTTATACATTTCTTTTTTTAGATACGCATAGGCCAAATTATAACGGGCATTACTGGGGTTCACTTCCCCATTTCTTATTGAAGCTTTTAGGTATTGGGTTAAAAATTGAATGGCATCGTCCATTTTGCCTGATCGATAACTCAATTCTCCTTTCCAAAAATTGACCAAGGGCAATTGGGGGGTATTATTAGGTGTGATTAAAATTTGATCTAGCAATATTTCAGCAGCATCTAACTGTTGGTCATTAATTAATTCTACTGTTCTACCATATAATAATCTTGGCAAAAGCGCAGTAGCGTTGGCCGACTTATTGGGCAAAGACTCATACAAAGACAAAGCATCTTTAAAACTATTGGTATTGGCTAGGGTACTTACCAATAACTCTTTGGATTCGTTTACATATCCAGATTTAGGATATTGCGTTAAAAACTGTTGAAAGCTTTTTACAGCAATATCAAAATACCCTAACTCATAAGACAGTTTTGCATAATGAAAACCAGACACTTCTTTTTGAACAAGGTTGCTGTTGTTGGCAGCGCAAAATTGGAAGGCGTTTCTTGCATTTTGCAAATCATTTACCTTTAAATAAGCATCTGCTAATAAATACATACTGTTTTGCTCTAGGGAATCTAAAGCCCCTCCTATTTGCTTGAATCCTTGAATGGCTTTGTTCCAATTCTTTGCTTCGTAATAACAATATGAAAGCTCATATAAGTCTTCTCTCCTAACTTTTTCAGTAGACGCTATATAGGTTTCTAAATAAGGTAAAGCTCGTGCAAACTCTCTTTTTTCGAATAGTAAGTGTCCTACTAATTGCTTCAATTGCAGATCGTAATATTGTCCATTACGTTTGATGGCGGCTTCTCCATAAGTTAAAGCTTTCTCTCTATTGCCACTGAAATAGTACAATTCAGTTAAATAAAAAGGAACCACGTGTTGGTAATCTGGATGTGTTTCAGCAATCAAAAAACATTCAATGGCTGTTTCATACAGCCTTTCACTAAACGCTAAAAATCCATAATAATAATTGGCATCAATATAGTTGGGATCTGCGGGTAATTGTCGAATGGTATTAAATAAAGGTTTTGCTTTTTCAAAATCCTGGCTTACAAAATAAGCATAGCCCTGATGAAATTTCATAGTAGCTATTTGTCGGTTATTCAAATTGACAATATTGCTTTTTCCATAATAAACCAGTGCATTATGGTACTCTTTTCGTTGGTAATAATATTCTCCCAAATAAAAAGAAACCATTTGTACATGCGCTAAGTGGTTGTCTAAATCAACAAAAGTTTTGGCTAAAGAAGCAGCACCGGTTTCATCTAATTGCAATCCGCAGATAATATAATAGTATTGGGCATCTGCCATCAATTGCACCGGCATATTGCTTTGCTTCACCCCATTATTATAGAGTCTTTTAAAAACAGGAAATGCCAAACTAAACTGATTTTGTTGGTACAATTGTTTGGCTTCTTTAAAAGCTGCATCTGGATCAGCCCATACCATTGTTTCCTGAGACTGAACCGATGTGCAAAATCCAAATAGGGTAAGTATTACAAAAGCGACTATTTTATACATGGGCAGGAATATATAGTGCAAAGATTTTTTTAATTGTTGGTATTAAGTGGCAAAGCATTGTTAAAGATATGCTGAGGCGCTGTTAAGCCTGATTAAACATGCCTTTTGTGGAAAAACAGGATAAGGTTGTAAGTTTGTCAACAAATTGCAAGGATGTACGAACATTTAACAACAGTTCGGGTTAGGTATGCAGAAACCGATCAAATGGATATTGTTTATTATGGCAACTATGCACAATATTTTGAAGTAGGAAGAGCAGAATGCATTAGGGCCTTGGGCTTCACTTACAAACAAATGGAAGAAATGGGCGTACGAATGCCAGTTGTAGCCATGGAAGCACAATTTTTAAGGCCAGCTCATTACGATGATTTAATCACTATCAAAACCATTTTAAAAACCCTTCCAACTCAACACGAAATTTGCTTTGAGCACGAAGTGTACAACGAAAGAAAAAAATTACTCACTACTGGAAAAGTAACACTCTATTTTATCAGCAATCATACCAATAAACGCACGGGAATGCCAGCCGAATTTTTAGCCGCTTTGGCACCCTATTTTACCAAATAATTAGCCCATTTTCATGAATAAAATTTATGCATCAATCATTACAATTGGAGACGAATTGCTTATAGGTCAAGTAATTGATACCAATAGTAGTTGGATAGCGCAAGAACTTAATAAAGCAGGCATTCTGGTTAAAAACAGAGTAGCAGTTGGAGACAACAGAGAAGATATTTGGCAGGCAATTGATGATGCAATTTCAAAGTCAACGCTGGTTTTAATTACAGGGGGATTAGGGCCCACCGCAGATGATATCACCAAACCATTATTATGCGATTATTTTGGCGGGAAAATGGTGATGGATCAGGCTACCCTTGATCATGTGACGTATATATTCAAAAACATATTAAAAAGACCAATGATAGAGCGAAATACATTACAGGCTCAAGTTCCTGATGTATGCACTGTGTTGAAAAACGAAAAAGGCACAGCACCCGGTATGTTATTTACAAAAAACAATGTAAAGCTAATTGCAATGCCAGGTGTACCGCATGAAATGAAATGGATCATGCAACACCATGTGATGCCATTGGTAGCTCAATGGTTCAATAGTGGATTTATTGAACACCGAACGCTATTAACTGCAGGAATTGGGGAATCGTTTTTAGCAGAAAAAATAAGCAGCTTTGAAGCTGCATTACCCAGCCATATCAAGTTGGCTTATTTGCCGAATTATGGCATGGTAAGATTGAGATTAAGTGCTTGGGGCAATGACCAAAACGCTTTAAATAAAGAATTAGACAACCAGTTTAATCAACTGAAAAATAATGTTTTAGAGTATTTAGTGACCGATAAGGATGAACCTATGGAAATGGTCATTGGTCATTTACTCCAACAGAAAAAACAAACGGTAGCTACTGCAGAAAGTTGTACAGGTGGGTATATTGCTCACTTGCTTAGCAGGCACGCCGGGTCATCTACTTTTTATACCGGTTCAATTATTTCCTATGCCAATATCATTAAAGAGCAATTATTGGATGTTCCCCATGATACATTGATGACAGTGGGTGCTGTTAGCAAAGAAGCAGTAACACAAATGGTAATTTCTGTAAGAGATAAAATGAATACGGATTATGCTATTGCAGTAAGCGGAATAATGGGACCTGCCGGGGCTACAGAAGAAAAAGCAGTAGGCCTTGTTTGGATTGCATTGGCTTCAAAAGAAAGGGTCGTTGCTAAGCACTTTCAGTTTAGATTTGATAGAGAGCGAAATATCCATTTAACCGCCATCAATGCATTGAATATGTTGAGGGCCTTGATTGTGGATAATAGTTGATTATTTAATCGGTTTCAACAACTATCTTTGTTGATTAGTAGTGGATTGCGTATATTAACTATACCTTATTAACCCGCTTTAAACAGTAGTACAATATGGCAATAGCTGAATTGGTGATGCCCAAATTGGGTGAAAGTATTATGGAAGCTACCATTCTTAAATGGCATAAGAAAGTAGGCGACCATGTTAAATTAGACGAAACCGTATTGGACATTGCTACTGATAAAGTAGACAGTGAAGTACCCTCTACTGTAGAAGGAACCATTACTGAAATCCTTTACAATGTAAACGATGTAGTGCCAATTGGTACAGTCATCGTAAGAGTTGAAACAGCGGCTCATGCAAGTGCGCCAACACCTGCCCCTGTGGTGGCTGCAGCTCCCGTCATAGAAGTTCCACCAGCACCAGCTGTACCTGCAGCAGTTGCGCCAACTCCTATCATTGAAACTCCTGCTCCTGCTCCTGCTCCTACACCTGCACCTGTACCTGTACCTGTTACTCCCCCACCAGTGGTAGAAGTACCTTATACACCAAGTGCTCCAATGGTAGAATTAATGGCGAAGCCAGCATCTAATCGATTCTATTCTCCATTGGTATTAAACATTGCGAACAGTGAAGGAATTAGCTTAAGTGAATTAGAAAGAATACCTGGAACAGGCAATGATGGCCGAGTTTCTAAAAAAGATATTTTACAATATGTTGCGGATAAAAAAGCTGGTAGGGTTCCTACTTATCAGCCTGCTCCAGTTTATGCTGCAGCGCCTCAATATATTACACCCGTTGCTCCTGTTGCACAACAAGCAGCACCACAACAGGCAGCACTACAACAAGCACCACAACCA
>JAGOGG010000133.1 GCA_017996795.1 Sediminibacterium sp.
GGTGGAAGTCATTTTTAGGAATTCGTTTTCATGCCCATCGGAGCATCCCCTCCTAAGAGGCGCTCGAAGGATTGGAGCGGCGGGGTGATACGTTGCAAAATGAAAAAAACTGGTGATCGCGCCGGGACAAGAACCCAAAACTTATACACCGCTGTTTATCTCAATACTAGAGCCAAAAACCACTCGAACTTTGCCAAACTGTAACACATTTCTGTAACACACAGTGACACTATTTTGGAAATAAGCTTCAAAAATCTGAAACACCCCCAACCCGTACACACGCAGGGGGAAAAACATAGGGTGCCTCAAAATGACAATATGCGTGCCTAAATTAAGCACAAAAAAACTTTAGATATACTTGAAATTCGTTTATCAACTACATTTTGTGCAATTGATAAGCCCGTAATACACTCCTGTATTGTGCGTTTCGCCTTTGGAAAAGTTTGAAGATAAGGGTGGAGTGTCGAATTTCATGGCTGAACCATAAAGATAAATTGATAAACAGTGGTCAAGTGATTGCAATCCAATGCTATCAAGATTGCTGTCCATAAGTATTGAGCGATATCCTCTTTTTCTTAATTCCCAATATGCTTTTAGCCCACGCTTCAAGCAATCATGTGTAAAATAATCTCCATGTAAAGATGGCGCAGTAATAGTAACTGTTTTGGTAGAAGTCGTTATTACGTTTTCAAAAGTTTGAAATCTTTCACTACGATCATGTGATAATTGTTGCTTTATTAGCTGTGAGCATTCATCGAGAATTTTTACCAATTCTCCATTAGTTACTGTAGAATACGGGTTAATAGTACAATTTGTATTATTGATAGGTATATTAAGAGGTATTTCACGAAAATGCTCTAAAGTATTAGGAACACTAATATGCAAATGATCATCGTAAATTTTTTTATCTTTATAAGGATAAAGCAAAAATCTATATTCAGATTGTTTCGAATATGTAGAAGATTTTAGAAATGGGTTTACCTGAATTTCACTTTCCCATACATCCGTGTTTTGTCCCGTATATTGAACTTTGCCATGCTCGCAGTGACTAAATACTTCATTAAAAGCTATAGATCCATTAATTTGACAGTTTTCCAAATCTTTACAAAACGCATTAGCATCTAAAAGTTCAACACAAGCATCATAACAATATCCTACTTGACTTGGATCGGTCATAATTGGAATGAAGTTCTCAAGCTCCCCGATACAGAAAGAAAGAATGTAACACTCTTTGCTTTTTATAATTTCAACACCTCCAAAAACCTTGAACGTCACATTTTCTTCTAAATATGCTATGTGTTGAGTTTGTAACATATCCAAAGTTTTAGCATCGCGCTCTTCAGGTGTAATAGAAATTGGACCTGTATTGGCCACAACTTTACTTTCAGATTTATCTCCAATCGATTGATTATCAGTCACTATCTCCAGCAATCGATAGAATCGAGCATTTCCAGGCCTAAGATTTCCATTAAGGAAGCATTGTACCCTGTCTTTATTCATAAAACGGTAAATAGGCATGACTTAGTATAGTTTAAAAACACACCAGAAAAAAAGTCTTTATTTTCAAGCAATACGAGTGCTGTAAATTCCATTCAAATTGGACTTTTGGATAGCTTGTGATATTTACTCCATATCGACACCTAGCAGAACACTACAAAGACTCAATATGAGTCTCTACTGGGAAAACAGTGGCATTTGCGATATTAGTCCTTGATGAAACGAACAAAAAACTCTCAGGAGTATTTTCAGGGGTCACCATAGAGCTTTATTTCTTTGATATAAAATATAAAAATAGGTTTTTTTCTGTGTTTTCTTCCCTGAATACACTCCAAAGACACTCCTTAGATACTTACTTAGGCCCTTTTGATCCGCCCCCTATAAATTAGTCCGGCTGGAGAGTAAATCTCCGGTAGGTTATTTGGACTGTTTTTATGGAGGTTGGGATGTCATCGAAGCGTTATACGACGGAGCAGATTATCGGGTTATTGAGCCTGACTATGATTTATTGAACGAGCCAAAAGGTTATGATGATTATCAGGAGCTTTTGGAAAAGGAATATTGGTATGGTTTTGATACTTAATCTTCCAAAAGTTTAGATGGTTTAACTTCTAATGCTTTAGCCAGTTCCAAAAGCACAGGTACAGAAAAATTTACGCGACCGTTCTCTATACGCGAAATGTACCCCCTGTTGATAGTGGCCAGACCCGCCAAATCCTCCTGAGAAAGCCCTTTTCGCGCCCTCAAAGTCGCTATCTTTCTGCCTATGGTTTTAAGATCAGCCATAGACAGGGATTGTTCACTATGGTAAACAAAATTACCGTACACTATCGTGAACAAAATATGGGTATACGTCTAATGGTTATTGGCGGATCATTATTGGTTGTTTCTATTTATATGATCCGAAAATTTGGAAGGCTGGGTCTTATATCACAGAGGATTCAATCTGGAAAAGGCATGACTTACAAGGATATAGAGTTCTCCAATAAACAACCTAATTGGGTATACGACAATCCGGGCCTATGTAAATTTTTTGGCAATATAGCCCCGTTTTTATTCATTCTCTCCTTATTTCTTATTAGTAATGGCGTTTAGTGTATGTTTGCTTCAATTGTACCTTTAAGATATGTATTGATTTTATTCGTTCTGCTTCTGATTTTTTTCTTTCCTCAAAATGCAAAAGCCAGCGAAGAGAGTATGTTTTTCTTGTTTAATGAATGGTGCGTCCAAGCCGCGCATAATCAAAATCGCATAAAAGCCGCTGCAAAACTTCTAAAATGGGAAGAATTATCTACAGATGCTTTACAAGCGATAACACCAGCAGATTCTGACCATCTAAAAGGCTGGAAGGTGATGAAGGACGAGCCCTTTTTATTATTCATTGGAGATGGTCGGCCATATGGAAAAAATCTTAGGGTATATCTTTGTAACGTAGTCAGTGTTGGCAAAAACATTTTTGTCTTACGGGAGATGATAAAAAAATATTTGAAAGTAGTAGATCATCGTAAAGAAGAAAGTCCTTTACTAATGACTTACCAATGGGATGTCTTATCCGAAGCAAATGTTGGTGTGGTTGTTCAACTGCAGCGAAGTAAGGAACCGAGCAATAAAACTGTTACTTTACAGTCATTTACTGATTGATAAAGGAGTGTTTAGTGCCCTTTTTTGTTATAAATCCCTGCATTAGAGCTACTTATTCAATTTTGATTTTTGTATTGGGTTTTTTAACGACGAGCAGCGCATATGCTAAGGAAGAGAATTTACTACAGATAGGAACAGTAAAAATAGCTCAGGAAGAGAATAAGATTGAAGTTCAACACGGTAATAAAACTCATGTTTATGATAAATCTGACAGTTTTATGTGGTCAAATTTTATAGTCACTACACCTTCATTAAAATATGCTGGCGTAGACGGGATTGTTACCGCGGAAGAATCTTTAGGCATCAGGCCTATTCCTTGGCAGCGTGATCTTAAACATGCCGACCTACTTTTGTTTCCATTCTTTTCTGAGGAGAAATCGACCATAGGTTTCTTAGAATCTACTGTTGGCTACACTGGTCGAAGTGTCCAAACTCTTTTGTTTCTTGATACTAAAAGTTTACAGTATGTTGAGATCCGTTCAACCAATATGGCTGCAATTAGTTGGAAAAGCCTAGATTCTTTTCCGTTATGTCCTGTACTTCCATTACAAAGAGAGACTGAAGAAGAAATGGCCTATCCAAAATCTTATGACATTGAGAGCAATGTTAAAGATTTTTGCCATCAGAAAGAGAATTAACCTCAGTCTATATTTAATGTTAAGTGTTATAGTTGAAAATTGGTTATTATTTATATATTTGTTGCTCTTATTTATGTCTTCCTTGCCAATAAAAAGTCTAGCCTCATACATAGTTGCATATCAGCTAAGCCGTTCCTTACAATAAAGACTTCGCTAGTTTCCTTGGGCTGATTTGTTTGTGAGAAATGGATTCAGAAGACTTTAAAAAAGATGATGGTGCATTTGATCAGGCAGGAATGTTTAATCCGTACCTGTTTTCCCGCGATCCGAAGTTAGAAGAAGCATCTGAAGCCTTATATAAAGCAGTCAATTTCTCTGGCCATCCTTCGCTTGTTAAGCAACACCTCAAAATTCTTATGCTGAATATCGTTTATGCCAAGAAACAAAGAAAACTAGGCACAATCCGCTACAGCCGCAGGAACGAGTATTGGAGAGATTTTAACAAACTCTGGCCTAATCCTTGGGGCATTAGCGCAAAACTGGATGATGTGGTGGACGCCATGGTTGAGGCTGGCTTATTATCCCGTAAAATCGGTTTTGTAACGAATGATCTGAAGCGACAGACACGAATCCAGCCTACAAAAAAATTTACCAAGAAATATATAAACCCCTTTAATCTCCTTAACATTCCTTTGGAATTCCATGAAACTTTTCCGCTTGTTCAAGTACATCTAAAAGAGACTCCAAGCTATGACCCCTCTTCTGTATGGCACTGGCGATATGAGGCTAAGGGTAGGACAGCCATCCCAAACCAGCTAAGGAAAATGAAGGACCAGCTTAGGAGCTACAATAGCTTTATAGCTAAACAAAAAATTACCCTAGAGTATCGAGCAGAAACCAAAGAAGCACTGTCAGCGATCAATTTTAGCCTAAAGAAACGCTCCTACAGGGTTTTCAGTAATAGGGAGATCAATCAGGGTGGTAGAATTTACGGTGGCTGGTGGCAGGAAATTAAAAGCGAACTCAGGCAATTTATTTTCATAAATGGCAAGAGCGCTGTTGAATGTGATTATAAGGCCCAACATGCGGCCATGGTTTATGGATACTGCCTCGGTAAATCAGTTGAAGAAGTACATGGGCAGGGTTTTGACCCCTATAAATTCCATAAGTATCCTAGGGAACTTGGTAAGGCTATTTTTATTCGAGCATTGAATGTTAAAAGCCGTAACCATGTACGTGGCTCTCTGATAAAGAAATACGAGGACGATCTGACGGTAGACAAGGGTAAAGACAAAGACACTGCAAGGCTTTGCCTGCCTTATGTGCTGAATGAGTTTGATGCCGTTATGGATGCCTTTGAAGCGCATCACGCTCCAATACTAAAGCCTAAGCGGTTCCTATACCCTCAAACCAAAGACAAAAAATGGTGGAAACTCTTTCAGTTTTATGACTCCCAGATATGTATGTATGTTTTGGAGACACTGAGAAAAGAAAAAATTCCTTGTCTGAGCCTTCATGATAGTTTTATCGTTCAAGAAAAGGATGAAAAAAGGCTAAGGGAGGTTATGAAGGAGGCATATTTTAAAGCTGACTTAATTCCTGATCTTTCTAAATGTCTTCCAAAGATAGAAAAGAAGTAAAAATTTTAAGCCTTAATTACCACTAAGACACTCCAGTGTAATCAGGGAGAAAATTGCATTGTAATACTGTTTTTTTCATTTTATTTCAATTAAATAGTCATATGTTGTTACATGGATATACTGATATGTACAGTTGCTAACTACAATAGTTAAAAAAGCAATTTTTTGCTCTGATGGATGCTTGGATCGTGGACGAACTTAGCCTAAAATCTGCTGTAATTGATGCCATATCTTATACATTCTGGCCATTATTAATCGGTTGTTCTTTTGTATATGTAATCCGGCCCAAGGCGAAGCCTGAAAGTCCAAAGGACTATGGAACGTTGTTCTTAGCTTATACGGCTTTTGGGGTTTGTATCGGCATTCTAACAAAATTTTTTATAGAGCCAACTACGAATAACTTTTTGTCTTTTCTTATAAATTTAATTTTATGGGGGTTGATTGCTTTTATATTGGGTTGTCTTTACGGAAAGTTTTTTGGCTGTAATGAAATAAGAAAACTAAAGAAATTAGAAAAGGCACTAATTAAGCAAAAGCAACAGCATAAATTAAGGGATTCTATTGAAAATTTGAGGAAGGAGTTAAATGAATATGAGCATTCTAAGGATTACAGCCAATTAGTTGACTCTGGTG
>JAGOGG010000134.1 GCA_017996795.1 Sediminibacterium sp.
ATCGTAAGGGTTATTTAAGTTTTTGCTCAGCGCCACTGCATCGTTTACAGAATGTTCAGTAGAGTAAGGGGAAGGCATTAATATGGCCCTTACATTGTCTGCACCTAGTGCCTCACAAGCAATGGCTAATGTTACAGCGGAATCAATTCCACCGGAAGATCCAAGAATGGCTTTTGTAAAACCCATTTTTCCAAAATAATCTCTGATTCCAGATACCAATGCTTGGTAAACTTGTTCAATATTTAATTGCGGTTCAAGCGTTGCCGGATTTAATTCTTTTTCTGGTATTCTACTAGCTGGCTCTAAAATGGGGCCACTCATTAATCCATTTTCATCTAGTTCAACCCAGTCTATTGCTTCTTCAAATAGAGGAAAAGCTTTCATTAAATTGGCATGCTTATCAAAAACCAAAGAGGCTCCATCGAAAACAATTTCAGTTTGGCTTCCTACCGCATTGCAATAAAATAAAGGAATCTTGTATTTTAAAACATTCGATTTAATGACTGCTTTTCTATCTTCATCATGGGTGTAATCAAATGGAGAAGCGCTTAAATTAAGCATGATGTCTGGATTGAATTTCATCAATTCATCCATTGGGCATATGCGATACAAGGGGTTGTCTCCTAAATTCCAAATGTCTTCACATATGGTAACTGCCAGTTTTTTTCCTTTAAATTCAATGATATTCCATTCATATGCTGGTTCAAAATAGCGGTACTCGTCAAACACATCGTAAGTGGGTAACAAAGTTTTATGCACGATGGCTTTCACTTCTTTTTCGTATAAAAAATAGGCTGCATTAAAAAGGTCTTTTCCTTTTTGGTGTTTATTTTTTACCGGGCTTCCAATCAGCACGCCAATTGTATCCGCTTGTTCTTTAATTAAATTTACTGAGGCGGTGCATTTTTCAATAAAGTCTTCAAACTCAACAAAATCTCTGGCAGGGTACCCCGATACCGTCATTTCACTAAAAAGAATCAAATCGCCACCTGCAGCTTTAGCTGTTTTGATGGCTTCAATTATTTTTTGGGTATTCAACTCAAAATTGCCAATATGATAGTTTTGCTGTGCTATGAATATTTTCATGCAACAAATTTCATCAATTTAACAACATGATTGCAATCCTTTCCGTTAATTCGCCTATGAATACAAGGATTATTGCTTTGTTTTTGCTCTTGAGCTTGGGGGCTTGTAATTCAAATGAGGATGCACCCGATGTTTCTGGAATTAAAATACAATTGACTCAACAGCATTTTGAGCACGATTTTTTTGCCATTGATACCAACCAATTAGATCAGTCAATATTGGCTTTAGATAAAAAATATCCTGGTTTTACCACGGTTTTTTTATCTAATATTTTGGCTTTGATGCCTGCATCTGAGTCTTCCGATTTAAAAAGCTTTTACAGTGCTTATTTGCCTCTTTACAAACAGTCTACTTCTATTTTTAAGGAACAAAAAAAGCAAGCCCAAAAAATTGAACAAGGCTTTCAATATCTTAAACATTATTTTCCTTCTTATCAACTTCCCAATAAACTAATTACTTTCATTGGTCCAATAAACAGTTTTGGTTCTATATTAACGGAAGATGCTATTGCCATTGGATTACAGCTGTTCATGGGCAAAGACCACCCCCTTTATACGAGTGAAGAAGGGCAGGCGCTGTATCCATCTTATGTCTCCAGAAAATTTGAACCAAGTTATATCCCTGTAAGTGCAATGAACAATATTGTTTTAGATATCTATCCAGAACAAATGTCGGGCAAGCCCTTAATTGCACAAATAGTTGAATTGGGAAAACGGATGTATGTAGTAGATCATTTACTTCCTCAGCTTTCCGACACTTTAATAACAGGCTATACTTCTAAGCAATTGGATGCTTGCTTGAACAACGAAAAAAATATCTGGAGCTTTTTCATTCAAAATGACCTTTTGTATAAATCTGATCCGCAATTGGTTAGAGAGTACGTTACTGATGGGCCTTTTACGCAAGCTTTTGGGAAGGAATCTCCTGGTAATATTGGCCAATTTTTGGGCTGGCAAATTGTAAAAAAGTGGATGAAAAAAAACAATCAATTGAGCTTTGATGCATTGATGAAAAAAGATCCTGTGCAATTGTTTGAAGAAGCAAAATACAAACCAAGTTAATTCATCTTAGATGGCGCTACCAAATCGAATGAAGGGATGGGTACGGTAAAACTTTGTTTGGAATGTTGATTTTGCATGGTATAAGAACCTTGCATTTTGCCCATTTCTGTTTTTAAATTACAACCGCTCACATAAGTATATTGTTCTCCTGGAGCAAGCACTGGCTGAACGCCTACAACCCCTTCTCCTTCTACTTCTCTGTGTTCTGCATTGCTATCAAAAATAAACCAATGTCTTCTTAATAATTGAACAGCAAACTTATTGTGATTCTCTATTGTGATGCGGTAGGCAAACATGAATTCACCTTTCAGCGGGTTGCTGTAATCGGACTGGTAGAATACTTCTACCGTGATTTCGATTCCTGCTGAAATTTTAGAAACCATATTTATACGGATTGGTCATTGTAAATGTAGGTAAATTAACATTCTATAAGGGGTATTTCGGTAAATAATCATGTGAATAATTGCTTAAAATAGTTGAATCGGCTGTACTTTTGCACCACAAAAAAAGACGTTTATGACTAAAATTGCTGTTGCTAAAGGGGATGGAATTGGACCAGAAATTATGGATGCAGTATTATCCATATTTGATGCCGCTAAAGTGCCATTGACTTATGAGGTGGTAGACATGGGTAAATGGGTATTCGATAAAGGATACAGTAATGGCATGACCCCAGAAGCAAAGCAGACCATTGAAACACTTGGTATTCTTTTTAAAGGACCAATGGAAACACCCAAAGGGAAAGGGGTAAAAAGCGTGAACGTTACAGCACGTAAAACTTGGAATACCTATGCCAACAAAAGAACTTTTCAAACCTTGCATGGTGTAGATACGGTATTTAGTAAAGCTGGAATTCCTATTGATATTACCATTGTTAGAGAAAATATTGAAGATACCTATGGTGGTATTGAGCATATGCTTACCAATGATGTGGCATTAAGTAGAAGATTTATCACTCGCCCGGGAAGTATGCAAGTGATCAAATATGCATTTGAAATGGCCAAGAAGAAAGGCTGCAAAAGAATCACTTGTGGCCATAAAGCCAATATCATGAAATTAACCGATGGGTTGTTTTTAGAAGTGTTTTATGAAATTGCTAAAGAATATCCAGAACTAAAAGCAGACGATGTTATTGTAGACGATTTATGTATGAAATTGGTGAGCAAGCCAGACTTATTTGATGTGGTAGTGTTAACCAATTTGCAAGGAGATATTGTGAGTGATTTATGCGCTGGACTTGTGGGTGGATTGGGTTTTGCGCCATCAGCAAATATTGGAGACCATATCTCTATTTTTGAAGCGGTTCATGGAACTGCTCCAGATATTGCAGGGAAAAATATTGCCAATCCTACCGCTTTATTATTGAGTGGTATTGGAATGTTAAGACATTTAGGTTTAATGCAATCAGCTGGAACCATCGAGAATGCTTTGTTGTATACACTCGAAAGCGGTAAGCATACTGGCGATTTTGGTGAAAAGGGAACCACTAATTTGAATACCACCGAGTTTGCAAACGCGATCATTGCCAATTTTGGACAAAAACCTGCACATAATCCAAAGCCTGATATGCATGATGTTTCTGTAACACCTACCATTTTTGCATTGGAAAATAACCCCATGTTAGAAACAGCGGATACCAATAATGAATTTATTGTGGGGGTTGACATGTTTATTGAAAGCAATGAGCAACCAAATATGGTAGCGGAGAAATGTTTGAAACATACATTGGATCTGTTTAAGTTGGTTACCATCAGTAATAGAGGTACACAGGTTTGGCCAACTGGATCAGTTTATACCAATTTGGTGAATCAATACCGTTGTAGATTTGAAAGTGTAGGCGATATTCCGTTAACACAAATTGATATAATTGAGCTCTATAAAAGACTTACAGCCGATTTCAAAGTTTGCTCTACAGAGATATTGAACATGTGGGGAGACAAAAAAGCCTATAGTCTTGCGCAGGGGCAGTAATTGAGTTGATTTTTACCGTAATTTCACGGCTCATTTAAAGCATATAGTACAATGGCTGAAGTGATTTTAATGCCCCGATTAAGTGATACCATGACCGAAGGGGTAATTGCCGCTTGGCATAAAAGGGTAGGAGACACAGTACAGAAGGGCGACTTACTGGCTGAAATTGAGACTGATAAAGCCACTATGGAACTGGAAAGTTACCAGGATGGCGTTCTGCTTCATATAGGAACACCTGATGGTGGCAAATTACAGGTGAACGATTTATTGGCCATTTTTGGAAAGCCTGGAGAAGATATTACAGAATTAGTAAAAATACATGGCAGTGCCGGTGCACAACTTGCACCTATTCCTACCGCTGCGCCAGCTGCACCTGTTGAAATGGTTACACCTGCAACAGCTCCAATTGCAACGGAAACAACTACTTCTCTGGACATTTCTTCAATGGATGAAGTGGTTTTAATGCCCAGATTGAGTGATACCATGACCGAAGGAGTGATTGCTTCTTGGCAAAAAAATGTGGGTGATACCGTTAAGAAAGGGGAGGTTTTGGCAGATATAGAAACCGATAAAGCTACCATGGAATTGGAAAGCTACAAAGATGGCGTGTTATTGTATCAAGGAGCCCAGGCTGGCGAAAAAATATTGGTTAACGACTTACTATGTATAATAGGTAAGGAGGGATTGGACGTTGCTGCAATTGTAGCAGCTGTTAAAGCGGGCAATGGCTCATCAGCGCCTAAAGAAGCCCCTGCTGTACCATCGGTTGTTGAAACAGCTACACCAGTAGCTGCTACTGCACCTGTTGTTGAACAAGCAGTAGTGAATAGTGGAAGAATATTCGCATCACCATTAGCCAAAAGAATTGCTGCTGAAAAAGGCATTGATTTAAAATATGTAAAGGGTTCAGGGGATAATGGTAGAATTACCAAAATTGATATTGATCAATATACACCTGCAGCTGCTCCGGCTGTTTCATCAGCTCCTGCTAGTAAATCTGCGGCACCTGTTGTTAGCAATGCGGTTGCAGGTCAGGTAAGCTTTACAGATGTTCCTGTTTCTCAAATGCGTAAAGTAATTGCTAAGCGCTTAAGTGAGAGCTTATTTACGGCTCCACATTTTTATTTGACCATGCAAATTGATATGGATGCTGCCATTGCTGCAAGAACCAAAATCAATGAAGTGGCATCTGTTAAAGTAAGTTTTAACGACTTAGTGGTTAAAGCAACCGCAATGGCGCTGAAAAAACACCCTAAAATTAATAGTAGTTGGATGGGTGATTTTATTCGCTATAATGACCATATCAATATTGGCGTTGCCGTAGCTGTAGACGAAGGTTTATTGGTTCCGGTTGTACGTTTTGCAGATGGTAAATCATTGAGTCAAATTGGTGCAGAAGTAAAAGACTTTGCACAAAGAGCAAAAGATAAAAAATTGCAACCATCCGATTGGGAAGGAAGTACATTCACTATTTCTAATTTAGGCATGTTTGGTATAGACCAGTTTACTGCTATCATTAATCCACCCGATGCTTGTATATTGGCTGTAGGGGGCATTTCACAAGAGCCTGTAGTGAAGAATGGCCAAGTTGTTCCAGGAAATATCATGAAGTTGACTTTGAGTTGTGATCACCGAGTAGTGGATGGTGCAACTGGGGCTGCATTCTTGCAAACTTTAAAGCAATTGTTAGAAGAGCCAGTTAGAATGCTCGTATAATAAAAA
>JAGOGG010000135.1 GCA_017996795.1 Sediminibacterium sp.
ATTCTGATAAGACTTCAATCGATGGTAGTACAATTCTACTGTATAATAAAAATGGGAAATGGACAGTAGTAAGAAAAGTAGGAGATCTAAAAAGGTGGTGATAATTTTTTACTAATTGAAGTAAGCAACCTTAGCTTTTTCTTCTCATTCTGTTGTGCGCTATTTAACATAATATTAATTATAAGAACAAATACACAATTGGAATTAACTGGTTGTCAATGGATTAGATTGCAGATAGTTCTTTAGATGGATTATTTGCGCTTCAATTGTTGGGATAAGATTAAAACAATGCATACATTTAAAACTCTAACCTTTAAAGCAAACATTCATGTTCTCTAGAAGAAAATTTTTACAAGTTGGAAGCCTTGGAATTGGCAGTTTTTCATTGGCAGGTTTTGCTCCAAAATATGCTGGGAAAAAGCCCATTGTTTTATCAACCTGGGATGCAGGTATCAGAGCCAATAAAGCCGCCTGGGATGTTTTAAAAAAGAATGGTCGTGCTTTAGACGCTGTTGAGCAAGGTGTAATGGTTACAGAAAATGAACAAAACTGCTGTGTGGGTTTAGGTGCGAATCCTGACAGAGACGGATACGTTACATTGGATGCATCCATCATGGATGAATTTGCGAATTGTGGCAGCGTAGCTTGTTTAGAAAGAATTAAGCATCCCATTTCTGTTGCTCGTAAAGTAATGGAAAATACCCCACATGTAATGTTGGTGGGTCAAGGTGCGCAACAATTTGCTTTATCACAAGGCTTTACTTTAGAAAAAGATGGATTGTCTGAAGGCGCTGAACGGGAATACAAAAAATGGTTACAGAAAAGTGAATACAAGCCAGGAATCAATAGAGAAAATAAAGAAAATCAAATAGCAGCAGCTCCTGCCCGATTATCTGACGGTTCTTGGAACCATGATACCATAGGCATGATTGCTTTGGATGCAAATGGTAATTTAAGCGGCAGTTGTACTACCAGCGGTATGGGTTTTAAAATGCGTGGACGTGTGGGTGATTCTCCCATTATTGGTGCGGGATTATTTGTAGACAATGAAGTGGGCGCTGTTGTTGCAACGGGTCAAGGTGAAGATATCATTCGCATGGGTGGTGCTCATACTGTAATGGAATTCATGCGCCAAGGTTTGTCTCCTGAAATGGCTTGTAAAAAAGCAATTGAACGATTGCTTAAAATTAAAGGCAGTAAGGCTAAAGAAATTCAAGCATGTATGATTGCCATTAATAAAAATGGTGCTTACGGAGGTTATGCTTTACAGAAAGGATTTAATTATGCCGTTTGTTATGCAGACGATAAAAATATTTTAGTAGATAGTAAATTTTTGATTTAACCATGTTGTTAGAAATATGTGTGTTTAATACTGCAACAGCCATTGCTGCTGAGCAAGCTGGTGCTGATAGAATTGAATTGTGTGAGAATTATGCCAATGGTGGAACAACGCCTTCCTATGGATATTTAAAAACAGTAAGAGAAAAAATTAATATTCCTGTATTCCCGATGATTCGTCCTCGTGGTGGAGATTACTTTCATACAAAAGCTGAAATCGAAATTATTTTAAAAGATATTTTGCTTTGCAAAGAATTGCAATTTGAAGGTGTGGTATTTGGTTTGCTCAATCAAGATGGTAGCATTGATCAAGAAAATACTGCTAGATTGGTTGAAGCTGCATATCCATTAGATGTTACATTTCATAGAGCTTTCGATCGTTGCAAAGACCCTCTGGAATCACTTGAAACACTTATCCAGTGCGGATGTACGAGGGTGTTAACTAGTGGGCAACACCCAAAAGTAACAGATGGTTTACCGTTGGTGAAAACCTTAGTTGAACAAGCCAATGATCGAATCATTATTATGCCTGGTAGTGGATTAAATAGCAGCAATGTGAAAGACATTATTGACACTGCAGGTGTTACTGAAGTACATACTTCTGCAAGAATCCGCATCCCTAGTACTACTGCATTTCGTAATCCATTAATGCCAGAAGATTTCGATATTGATTTTGTTGATGCCAATGAAATTAAAAAAATAAAGTCCATCATTAACCAATGATGAACTTTACAAATTGAATTAAAACGGAATTAATACAGCATTCGAACTTTAATGGTAGACTTTACAGACTTTAATAATTCAATGGCTGTTTTCGATAATTTCTTTTCTATATCGAGCACTACATAACCGATGTCTTCATTGGTTTTGAGGTACTGTCCAACGATATTTATTTTGTTTTTTGATAAGGCAGTATTGATGGCACTTAATACGCCTGGCACATTGTGGTGTACGTGTAAAATTCGGTGTGTTCCTTCTATCGGTGGTAATCCAATGGCAGGTACGGTATGTGAACCATTGGTGATGCCTCGCTCTAAATATTGAAATAATTTGATGCTCACATCTTCCCCAATATTTTGCTGCGCTTCTTCTGTTGAACCACCAATATGTGGAGTCAATAACACATTTTTTAAACCCTGCATGGGGCTTTCAAAATGATCTCCATTTTTTTCAGGCTCCCAAGGGAATACGTCAATGGCTGCTCCACTGATCTGCTTTTCTTCAATTGCAGTAGCCAATGCTTTTAAGTCTACCACTTCTCCCCTTGCGTAGTTAATCAAAATGGCACCAGGCTTCATTTGCTTGATGGCATTTTTGTTAATCAACAGTTTGGTTTCTGGAGTTTCAGGCACATGTAAAGAAACAATATCAGCATTATTCAATACTTCTTTCATGTTCTTAGCAGCAGTGGCATTACCCAATGGTAGCTTGGTTTCTGTATCGTAAAACAATACTTTCATACCTAAAGCTTCTGCCAATACACTTACTTGAGATCCAATATTTCCGTATCCAATCAATCCCAATGTTTTACCCCTTAATTCATAACTGCCTTTGGCTTCTTTCATCCAGATACCTTGATGTGCAGCCATATTTTTGTCGGGTATTCTTCTGATTAACATAACACTTGCTCCAATGACCAATTCTGCTACACTTCTTGTATTACTATAAGGCGCATTAAAAACTGCTACCCCTTTTTGGGTGGCTGCTTTTAAATCTACTTGGTTCACGCCAATACAAAAACAGCCAATTGCTTGTAATTTGGTGGCAGCATCCAAGACTTTTTTCGTGATTAATGTTTTAGATCGGATGCCAATAAGATGAACATCTTTAATCTCTTTTATTAGTTCTTCTTCGCTTAATGCGCCACTTAATTTTCGAATATTCGTATAACCATTTTGCTTAAACTGTTGAACGGCTTTTTCGCTAATATTTTCTAAAAACAGAATATTAATACGCTCTTTAGGATAGCTGGTACTTGCTTGCTTGCTCATAAATGCAAAATAATGTTATCTATTCTTATACCATGCGCATAGTTTTCCACGTTGGTAGTAAAAGAAGCCGCCATGGCTATCTTTGTACTAATTCTAACCCTATATAATAAATGTCGAGATTGATGATAGTTCCTGTAATCAGTTATATAATGATGGCTTGTAGTGGTTCCCCCACCCCTACTACTGATACAATTAACGAAGGGAAGCCCTTGGTATACACCAGTTTAAAATCGAGTGAAAAAGAAATATACCTCAATGCCATTAAGCCCATTTATGAAAAGCAGTTGCTTAAAACAGGCTTTAACGGTGCCATTTTGATAGCCAAAAATGGAGAAGTGGTTTTTGAAGACTACCAGGGAATGATTAATTTTTCTACAAAGGAACCCATTACCCCTTCTTCTACTTTTCATGTTGCTTCTGTGAGTAAAACCTTTACGGCAATGACTATTTTAAGGTTGATGGAGCAAGGCCGTCTTGCATTAACAGACCCCGTGGAGCAATACCTGCCCTCTTTCCCCTATTCAGGCATAACACTAGAATTATTACTCTCTCATCGTTCTGGCTTACCTAAGTATGATCAATTGATGGCTGGCACTCGATCTTACGTTACCAGAAGAAAAAATAGAAGAGGAAAATGGGTAAAACAGACCGTTTATGTGAAAGACCCTGTGAGTTTAACTGGATTGAGTAGCAATTATGATGTATTGAAATTTTTAGCTGGAGTTCGCCCTGCGCTTGAGTCTCAGCCTAATAGAAGATATAGCTACAACAATACCAACTTTGCATTATTGGCCTTGGTAATCGAAAAAATTACTGGTCAAACTTATCCGCAATACATGAAAGACAGCGTGTTTACTCCCCTTGGGATGAAAGACACGTATGTATTTAGTTTAAAGGATACGGCCAATTATATACCCTCTTACACCCCCGGTAAAAAAGCCTATCCCCTAGAAAAATTGGACTGCATTTATGGAGATAAAAATGTGTACAGCACAGTTAGAGATTTGCTTCAATGGGATAAAGCTTTATATCAAGGTAAGTTTGTAAGTATGCAGTCTCAGCAACTGGCTTATGAGCCCCTAAGCAATGAAACCCGTGGAAAAAAGAACTATGGTTTGGGTTGGCATTTGTATGTTGATCCGCCTAATCCTACCGTGGTGTATCACAATGGTTGGTGGCATGGCAACAATGCCGTTTTTAGAAGACTGCTTAGTGACACGGCAACTATAATCATCCTAGGAAATAAGTTCAACAGTAATATTTGGCAGGCAGGCAAGCTGAGCGCCGTTTTCACTGATATTGAGCTGCCTGAGATGGACGCAGAATAATAATTATCCCTATACAACGTTTATTGAAGCACCAAAGGGCTAGAACCCTTATTTTTGCCAACCTTAAACAATTTAACAACTGACACACAATTGCTTATGAACAATCTATTGTTTTATGCCGTTCCGGCGATGGGAGTTATTGGACTTCTATACACATTAATCAAGTTTAACTGGGTATCCAAGCAAGACGCAGGTAACGCTAGAATGAAAGAAATCAGCACTTATATTGCAGAAGGTGCAATGGCTTTCTTGAAAGCGGAGTGGAAAATCCTAGCTTATTTTGTGGTTATCGTTGCCATCCTTTTAGGATTTATGGCACAGTCTAATGAAGACAGTCATTGGAGCATTGCAATCTCCTTTTTTATTGGAGCCGTATTTAGTGCAACTGCAGGTTACATTGGAATGAAAGTAGCAACTAAAGCCAACGTTCGTACGGCAGAAGCTGCAAGAACTAGTTTAAGTAAAGCCTTAAATGTTTCATTTACTGGTGGAGCTGTAATGGGTTTAGGTGTATCTGGATTAGCCGTTTTAGGTTTAGGTGGTTTATTTTTAGTTTTGAAGCAATATTTCTCTCCAGATGGAGATGTTGAAGGGATGCTTCGCACTATTGAAGTATTAACTGGGTTCTCTTTAGGTGCTGAAAGTATTGCATTATTTGCGCGTGTAGGTGGTGGTATTTATACCAAAGCTGCAGACGTAGGTGCAGACTTAGTTGGTAAAGTAGAAGCAGGTATTCCAGAAGATGATCCTCGCAACCCCGCAACCATTGCGGATAACGTGGGTGACAACGTAGGTGACGTTGCAGGTATGGGAGCCGATTTATTTGGTTCTTATGTTGCAACCGTATTAGCTACCATGGTATTGGGTAATGAAGTTACTGCCGCTGATGGTTCAAGATTAATTGATGCATTTGGTGGTTTGTCTCCAATTCTTTTACCAATGTTGATTGCTGGTATTGGAATCATCTTATCAATCATTGGAACTTTATTTGTTCGCATAGGTGAAAACGCAGGTTTAAATACTGCAGTTGTTCAAAAAGCGTTGAACATGGGTAACTATGGCTCAATGATTTTAACTGCAATTGTTTGTTATTTCTTAGTAGGAAATGTATTACCAGAAACAATGACTTTAAGAGGTGCTGAAT
>JAGOGG010000014.1 GCA_017996795.1 Sediminibacterium sp.
AACATATCCCCTGTGTCAATTAAGAAACTATTGGGATTACGTTTTTTCTCTTTTTCTAAAAAAGTGGCTAAATGCGCATACCCACCCGTTTTTCTAAAAACAGATTTCCCATTCTCCCAAAACAATTCATCATGCGGATGCACTTGGCAATGAACATCCGTTGTTTGCAATATGGTTAAAGTAGTGGTTCCGTCCGCATCAGCTGAACCCGAATTTTCTTGATTATTTATGGCAGCAGCCACTTCATTTATCCCAGTTGCAGAAACCAATCCAACTCCACCTAAAGCACCAATTTGTTGTATGAATTTTCTTCTATTATTAGACATACGATTTATTTTTTGGCTTTTTCAGCAATAGGTTTAAAGGGACCGTATTTATGTTGTTTTTCAGAAAAGGAATCTGCGTAAGGACCAAAGGGATGGTCAATGGGTTTCTTTGAAATATCAGGCCAATCTTTGGGCACTGCAATATGTGGACGAGATTGAGCCAATACATATGCGGAAACATCCCAAGCTTCTTCATCAGTTAATTGTGGATTTTCATGGGTAACGCCCAATGGCATATTGTATTTAATGTATTTGGCAAAGTTGGTGATTCGGTATAATCCTGTTCCATCATTGAAACTATGTTTACCCCAAAGCGGAGGGAAACTGTATTCAATTTTATCCGGATTCAAAACACCTTCTCCATTTGCCTGATGGCAGCTCTGGCATTTGGTTTCATAAACAGTTTTACCATTTTTGGGATCTGCAGCCCTATCTAAAAATGCCAAGTCTTTTAAACCAGCCCCCACCGCCTTCTCGCCTTTTGGAACATTCGATCCAATATGATTAATATAAGCAACAATCGATTGCATTTCTTTACTAGCTGTATCTAATGCTTTTCCATTTAAACTTCGCTCAAAACAATCATTTACTCTTTTGTAAATATTTTCTGAAGTACCACTTCTTGCTCTAAACTTTGGATAGGTAGCAGCAACTGAACCATAATTATTTCCAAATGCCATTGTACCTGCTTGCAAATGACAGTTTTGACAATTTTGCCCATTCGTGATTTGCAAAACAGATCCGTTGGGTCCTAAATACTTTGCAGTATGTGCAATTAATTCTCTTCCATAATATACCTGTTCTTTTAATACTGGATCTGCTATAGCATCCATTGCTTTTGGTTGCCAATATGCCACTGTTGTTGCAACCGCATTTTCCTTCTCTGGCTTTGCCTCTGGAAATGGAGGTGTTATTGCTTTTTCATTAGAAGATTTGAACCAACCTGAAATAGTATCAGCATTAAAAATAAGCAATGGCAATATGATTATAAAAGCAACTAATACTATAATCAGATTCAGCATTCGCTGAATCATTTTGATTAGACTTTGCTCTTTAAAACTAGTCTTTTCAGATTCCATTTTGATACAATTATCTTATTAATTAATGAGGTAGTTTTTTCATGAAAACGCCATATAAATAAGTACCTACAATAGCAAAAAAGAAAACAACAATCATAGACAAAAAGCCATATCCAATATTTACCACCATTGGCCCAGGGCAAGCTCCACTTAAATCCCATCCTAAACCAAATATGGTTCCGCCAATCAAGTAACGAGTAATTGATTTATCCTTTGGAAAAAATACGATTGGGTTACCATGAAAATCCCTGATATTAAATTTCTTAATTAAAGCAACCCCAATTACACCAAGGGTCACAGCAGTTCCAATAATTCCATACATATGAAAAGCTTGGAATCGAAACATTTCTTGAATTCTAAACCAGGAAATGGCTTCAGATTTTGCCATTACAATCCCGAAAACAATTCCTAGCAATAAAAATTTGATGAATTTCATTATTTAAAAAATTAATGGCATGATTAAATAAGTCATTGCTAATCCTCCAATGAAGAATCCAATAACTGCAATTAAAGAGGGTAATTGTAAATTGGATAAACCACTAATGGCATGTCCAGATGTGCATCCTCCTGCATATCTAGAACCGAATCCAACCATTAATCCACCAAACGCTAAGATTAAAAAGCCTTTTAAACTGAATACAGCGTCCCATCCAAACAACTCTTGAGGCTGTAGAGATGCTGGTGCAGCTATACCCATCTTACTTAAGTCGTTAATGGTAGCAGCCGATATTTCTACAGGTTGCCCACTAGATAAAAATTGGGAAGCAATATAGCCACCAATAATTGACCCAATTAAAAAGACAATGTTCCATATTTGTGCCTTCCAGTTAAAATCAAAGAATTTGGTTTTCTTTCCCAATCCTGCTGCCGCACAAATGGTACGCAAATTAGATGAGAATCCAAACGACTGTCCAAAATACAATAGGAAGAACATGATGCTGGCAATCATGGCCCCAGAGAACCACCAAGCCCAAGTTTGGGTAATTAATTCGCGCATATGTATATGTTATTATTTAAGATGAAATGAAATGATTGGTTTAAATAAATGGTTAATCAATTTCTCGGTAGCACTTTGGTGAAGCATTCCTCCTTTTCCATGTGTACCAATACAGATCATATCCATATTGGTCATCTGATTAAAATGAATCACTCCATTTTCAACATCTTTATCGTTAATGATATGACATTCAAATTTGTTAATTGAATTTAAATTAGCAAACTGCTGCATATTTAATTCAATAGCCGCTTTAATTTCAGCAATCTCCCCAGAAACAATCTGCAATAAATGTAGTGTTGGATTAAATGCTTTCAAAATCTTATGCATTAAAGCTAGGTTCTCTGCAGTAGGCTTTGAAAAATCGTGTACTAATAATAAATGATTAATGGTTAAATCAGATCGGTCACACTTTAACGACAATACAGGAATAGTAGATTTTCGAGCGACCATTTGGGTGGATGTGCCAGATATCTTCTCCTTTAAACCCCAAGCTCCTTTTGTTCCCATTACCACTAAATCCATTTTTGCAGATTGAGCATAATCTACAATAGCATCCGTGGTTTTACCCAATAATAAATGGGTATTAATTGCTGATCCATAAAGGGTTTTCAAATTTGCCAATTTCCTTTCGGCAATTTCTTTTTGTTTTTCTACATAGGCTACATCAATTTCTCCACAAGTACTAATATTACCCGCTGAGTCCATGGTAACCGTATCTGGCACAGACAAAACATGCAAAAAATGTATTTCTGTACTTATTTTCTCTTCTAATTTTTTTACCATCAAATAGGCAAATTCAGATTGAACAGAGAAATCAGTAGGTATTAATATTTTCAAGGTTTCCATTTTCATTATTTGGGTTAGTGAACAAATTGGGCAACATTTTGCCAAGTACCACCATTAATTACATTTTTAAACCCTTGTTGCTCTAACAATGATTTGGCCATTCCACTTCTATTGCCACTTCTACAAAAAACAATGATATTTTTCTTGTCTTTGAATTGTGCAATTTCCTTAGTTAAGTTGTCAAGTGGAATATTTACTGATCCTTTAACGTTCCCGTCTGCGAACTCTCCTGGAGTTCTTACATCCACCAAAAAAGCGCCTTCAGCTATCACAGACTTTAAATCTACCGAAGGTCCACCTCCAAATAATTGACTAAATATACTCATGACTGTATTATTTAAATTGTTGTAAAATATTTACTAATCCTGCTTTAGGAACAACACCGCTTTGTCTCCAAACCGCTTCCCCTTTTTTAAAAACAATCAAGGTAGGAACTCCCTGAACTTGATAAGCAGCTGCTGCTTGTGGATTCTTGTCTACATCCACTTTTATAATAGTTACTTCGTCTCCTAAACTGTCTTTCACTTCTTTCAAAATGGGCGACATCATTTTACAAGGACCGCACCATTCTGCAAAAAAGTCTACCAAAACAGGTTTATCCGATTGTATCATTTCATTAAATGTCATAACCCGTTATTTTATTGATTAACTGTTTTTGTTTTATCTTCTTTTTGAAACATACCCAGTAACAAAGCCCCCATCATTGCTCCATACAAGGTACTGTTGAGTGGCTTTGAAGTAATTGCACAGGTTCCTGAATCGCAACCAATCTGTTGCCAATAAATATATCCTGCAATTGCCCCTATCAAAGACCCAATCAAGTAAAGCTTATTCTTATTTAACCACTTCTTCATAACTGATCTCCTCTGTTGTTTTTGATGTTTTTTTCATTGGAGTGTAACAACCTCCGGTTCCGCAACAACCTGTATTAAAAAGGGCCATAATCGTGAATAAAAAACCAGCCACTCCAAATATGGCATCTTTATTGGCAATTGCTTGTATAATGATTGCAATACCTGCCAATAAACGAACAACACGCATAAAACTCCAATTATTGAATATTAATTCCTTCATAATCCGATTATTAATTGAATACAAATGTAGAATAGCAAAATGGGCTAATTGGTAACAAAGGTTACAAAGCTGGCATACACTCCTGTGAGCGCCAAAAGAGTTTAAGCGTGCAGCACATTCTAAGGTTGGCAATGATACCTGCTACTGCTGTTATAGCTGCAACTGAGTACAAAGCCCCATTCAGTCCTATCCAGTCTGCTAAAAAACCACTCAATAAAGCGCCTATTACATAACCTCCATCTCTCCAAAATCTAAATACCCCCATTACTTCTGCTCTTTGGGTGGGGTGTGCATTCTCTGCAACAACAGTTAAAAAATTAGGATAAACCAACCCTGTTCCTAAGCCCAGTAAAACGGCGGCTATAATCGCGCCAGTAAAAGAAATAAACACCACCAAAAATACAATTGCCAATGCCTGCAAGAGCATACCTACTGTTATCAATTGTTTTTTACAAAAATGATCCCCCATTTTTCCTGTAAACAATTGAGATATCCCCCAAACCATTGGATAAATACCAGCTACAACGCCTACTTCTGCAATGCTAAAAGATCTTTGTATTAAAAGTAAAGGAACCAGCCCCCACATAACCCCATCATTTAAATTATTCACTAACCCATTTAATGTTACCGAACCCAAATTGCGGTGTTTCCAACTTGTTGAAGCCCAAATATTTTTAAGCAATGGAATAGTACTTTGCGCAGTCTCCCTTTGAATAAATGAAGCTGTATCATTTACCCAGAAAAGTGAAATCACCAATCCAGCTAAAACAAAGAATAATCCTGGTACAAAAGGATAAAATGCATATCCAAATTGTGATGCAATTTGTGCAGAAAGATAAGCAGCCAAACCCACAGATAAGTATCCAGCAAATTCATTTATTCCCATGGCTAACCCCCTATTCTTACTGCCTACTAAATCTATTTTCATCACTACCGTAGTGCTCCAAGTAAGGCCTTGGCTTATTCCTAAAAATATATTTGCAACTATAATCCAGTTCCAATGATTGGCGTACATCAAAATAAATGGCACAGGAGATGCCAATAACCAACCAGTCACTAATATTTGTTTACGGGTAAATTTTCGAGATAAAATTCCTACTGCATAATTACTTATTGCCTTACTTATTCCAAAAGCTACAATGAAACTAGTTAATGCAGATGCTGCTGATAAGGAAAATAGGGCTTTGCCAAATTCAGGTAAAATTGATCGCTCCATACCAACCATTGCTCCCACAAAGGCATTGACCAATACTAATAATAGAAACTGGGTTTTATTTTCTTTTAGTCCTTGCATATTGGAATAATAGGAAGCAAGGTAGAATTAAAATATGCTCGCTTTTGTAACAAAAGTTACGCAAACAAAATCAATATAAGTAAGGAACTAGTTTGAAAGATTTTTGCTGATAAGTACGGTACTCAGGAAATTGTTGATTCAGCATTCGTTCCTCCCAATGAAGCTTAATTATTAATACAATCAATAATATAAGCCATATAATTACCTTTTCCCAATTAGGATAATCTATACTAATTCCTGCAGTAAATAACAATACTGCCGTATACATTGGATGCCTCAATAATCGATATGGACCGCTTGTTATTAATGCTGCTTCTACATGTGGCATGGGTAAAATTCGAATTTTACTAATGCGCATTACCCATAATGACCATGAACCTAGCACAATCGCAACCGAAGCAAGAATAAGACCTGTTATATTTAAATTGAATGGATAAGCCGATTGAACCAGCCAACCAATTGAAGAGAATTGGATTAGAACCAGTATATATGCAAAGGGCTTATCCATCAATAGCGCATTGATTAATTGTGTGAAACTTTTACCACTGCATCTAATTTTATGTTTGCTTTAATTGAATTAGATATCAAACAGGCTTTTTCTGTTTTTTCTAATACACGCATTGCCTTTTCTGCATTGTGCTCATCATTTATTACCAAAACTGGTTTTAAAAGTACCGTAGTTATTAGGTACTTACCTTCAGGCTGCTCTAATAATCCTACTGCTTTACAATCAAGCGATTCAAACGCTAATTTAAAATTCTCAGCTATGGCCAAAAAAGTAGTCATATAACAAGAATTGACTGCGGCTACCAATAAATGCTCTGGCGACCATATTCCCGGAATTCCATTTGGAAACTCTGGTGGAGTAGCCACTTCAATTGAACTGTTTAATACGGGTGAACTAATTGTTCCTTTTCTATCACTTGTCCAAACCAAATCAACTTCGTAATGATGTGCGTTATTCATAATGATTAAATTTTCATAAGTTTTGAAGGACAAACAAAATCAGTTTTCGGAATAGCTGTTTCGAGAATTGACTTGTACCCGCTTGTTATTTCTGTAAAGTTTCTATATCCTCTTGCTTGTAGTATACTTGCGGCAATCATACTTCTGTATCCACCTGCGCAATGCATAAAAAAATGTTGTTTAGGATCAATATCTTTTATCCAATCGTTAATATAAGACAATGGTTTATTATATGCATTTTCAATATGCTCAGCAGCAAATTCTGATTCTCTTCTTATGTCAATAACCTGGTCTGTTGTTGGGTCGTAATTTTCTTCAAACAACTTTGCATCAATTCGTTCAATTGTATCTACAGGTTTCCCAGCATTTAACCAAGCTTCATATCCGCCTGATAAAAATCCAATCACATGATCAAATCCAATTCTACTCAATCTAGTAATTGCTTCCTCTTGCTTGTCTTCATTGCAAACTAACAATATGGGTTGATTAACATTGACTATTAACGCACCCACCCAAGGTGCAAAGTCACCATTCAATCCAATATTTACCGACTGAGGAATATAGCCTCTGAAAAAAAGGTCTGGATCTCTAGTATCTAAAATAAGGGCCCCTGTTTCTTCTGCTGCTGCTTCAAATGCTTTAACAGATAAAGGTTTAGTTCCTTCAGTTAATACTTTATCAAATGAAGTATACCCTTGCTTATTCATTGCAACATTCATTCCAAAATATCCTGGTGGAGGCAATAACCCATCAGTAACAGATTTAATAAAGCTTTCTTTATTTGGCTGATTTAAAGCGTAGTTTACTTTTTTCTGATTCCCCAAAGTGTCAACCGTTTCAGTCATCATATTTTTACCACAAGCACTGCCAGCGCCATGAGCTGGATAAACAATAAGATCATCCGCTAAAGGCATTATTTTATTCATTAAACTTTCGTACAACATTCCAGCCAATTCTTCTTTTGTCATATTTGCCGCCTTCTGAGCTAAATCAGGCCGACCAACATCTCCAAGAAACAACGTGTCTCCGCTAAAAATGCAATATTCTTTTCCCGATTCATCAATTAACAAAAAAGTGCTGCTTTCCATTGTATGACCTGGGGTATGCAATACTTTAATAGTAATATCTCCTACTTTAAATAAATCGCCATCATTTGCTGTGATGCATTCAAAAGCAGCTTTTGCTGTAGGGCCATAAACAATTTGAGCTCCAGTTTTTTTACTTAAATCTACATGACCACTCACAAAATCTGCATGAAAATGTGTTTCAAAAATATACTTGAGTTGCACATTGTCTTTTGATAATCGATCCAAGTAGGGTTTAGTCTCCCTTAATGGATCAACAATTGCAGCTTCTCCATTTGATACAATATAGTATGCACCCTGCGCCAAGCATCCAGTATAAATTTGTTCAATTTTCATAACCAATATTTTGTATTATTTATATTGTAAATTTCTGCAACTAATGATTGATTTTCCGTATCAAAAGTTACATACCCACTTTAGCTGAATTATTTTTTAGCAGTATAGGCATCGGGCGATTTCATGAATTCATCTTTACATTCTGTTGCGCAAAAACCATACACTTTACCCTTGTAATGTGCTGTGTCGGCTATTCCCGCTGTAACAGGCATTCCACAAATAAAATCTCTTTTATTGCTAACCATTTCTGGGGTGAATTTTGGGGCAGAATCTGAATGAACAAGCTGCATAGTTGAGCCATGTTTTACAGGTGTTAAAGTGGATGTTGAATCAGTTTCATTATTCTTGCATGATGCAAATAATAATGAAATAAATAAGACTAATAAAGTGGACTTTAATTGCATGTTACTATTTTAATATTACAAAATTACAAGACAAGAAGTAGCAAAAAAATGAGTATAATCATAAAAAAAGCAGCTTGGGGGAGGCAGCTCTAATTAAACTTTGGTATGCACTAATTCTCAACCGGTTCACCGGCATTCAACCACTCATTCATACCTGCAGAATAATTAACAATATTCTTGAATCCATTCTTCACGAGGATTGAATATGCAATTGCCGCTCTATCTCCTCCTTGACAATGAATCATTACTTTTTTGTCTTTGCTAATTTTATCAAAATTATTGGGTAGCGTACCTACAAATACATTGTCTGCACCTTTAAGATGACCTGAATTAAATTCAGCTACACCACGTAAGTCTACTACTTGAACAGAAGAATCATTTGCTAATGATTTTGCCTCAGCAAGTTCAACTAAATTCACTGTTTCCAATGTTCCACCAGCATTGGTAAATTCTTGTACAGATGGCAAGTAGCCTGCGATATTGTCTAAGCCAATTCGCATTAATTTTCTGGTTAAATCATCTAACATAGACTCATCAGCTAAAATCATAAAAGGCTCATCATAGGTTAAAAACCATCCTGCCCATGTAGCAAATGAATTATTCCCTTGGATATTTAAACTACCTGGAATAAAGCCAGCTGCAAATTCTGTTTTAGGTCTTGCATCTAACAGCTTAACTCCTTTAGCCATATTCGAATTCACTTCATCAATAGATAACTTTTTGAGCTTTGGAACTTCTGTTAATAATGGACGATCTACTTTATTTAACTTCTTCATCATTGCAAAATATTTTGGCGGCTCAGGCTGATCTGCCAATAAATATTTCGTAAATCCATTCTCATCCGTTGGATATTGAAATGCCCAGTTACGCGCTTTCTCATATCCTACTGTTGTACTAGGCACAGCACCCAAGGCCTTGCCACAAGCAGATCCTGCGCCATGTCCAGGCCATACTTGAATATAATCTGCCAATGCATTAAACTTCTTGATACTCTGGTACATTTGCTTTGCGCCCTTATCTTGTGTACCTACCATTCCTGCTGCTTTCTCTAATAAATCTGGTCTACCAATATCGCCTACAAAAACAAAGTCTCCGGTAAACAACATAACTGGCTCATTGCTAGCCGGGTGATCAGTCAATAAGAAACTGATACTTTCTGGAGTATGACCAGGTGTATGTAATACCTTAAAGCTAAGGTTTCCCAATTTTACAATATCGTTGTCTTTTAATCCAACATGTGGAAATTCATATTCCCATCCTTCTCCACCTTCATCAGATAAGTATAATTGAGCTCCTGTTAATTGAGCCAATTCTCTAGAACCTGCTAAAAAATCTGCGTGGATATGTGTTTCGAAAATATGCGTAATAGTCATATTATTGGCTTTCGCAATTTCTAAATAGGTATCCACATCTCTTTTAGGGTCTATAACTGCAGCAACACCTGCTTTTTGACACCCAATAAAATAACTTGCTTGAGCTAAACTCTTGTCGTAAACGTGTTGAAAAAACATATGGTTTCGTATTTAAGTTTGATTAAAATTGTAATGCAAATATCTGTTCGATAAAATAGTTGTTTGGTAACATTTGTTGCATTTAGTGCCCTCCACCTGTTGGAAAAAACAATTCCTTAATAATGATGTAAATTCCCATTACTAATACAAACCAACCAAAGGCTTTCTTCAATTTTTCTCCTGGAATTTTCTTAGACAAAATTATGCCCCCAAAAATGCCTATTACCGCAAAAGCAGTAAATGTTAATAGTAATTTCCAATCGATTACTTGCGCACCTTGTAAGTCTCCTGTAAAACCAATTAAAGACTTTGCGGCAATTATAAAAAGAGAAGTACCCACCGCTAATTTCATGGGCATTTTAGCCAATAATACCAAAGCAGGTATAATTAAAAATCCGCCTCCGGCACCCACCAATCCAGTTAGTATTCCTAATACTGCTCCTTCCAATAAAATCATTGGATAATTGTAGACCATTGGTGCCGATTCATCAGTAACTGCTTTTTTACCAGGCCTAATCATACTAACAGAAGCCAGTATCATTACCACAGCAAATAATAACATCAAAGCAATTGATTTAGTAATCACCAATCCACCAATTGAAACTATTTCGGCAGGTATTAATGGTACCAACCATAACCTTGTAGCATAAACTGCGGCAATGGAAGGAACCCCAAAAATTAATACTGTTTTAAAATCAACTCTTTTTTGGATGGCACTTTGTACCCCACCAACCAATGCAGTTGATCCCACAATAAACAAAGAATAGGCTGTAGCTAAAACAGGATCAACTCCCATTACATATACTAGAATGGGTACAGTCAAAATTGACCCTCCGCTACCAATTAAGCCCAGAGAAATACCTACTAAGGCTGCAAGCAAAAATCCAATGATAACCATAGAATAAATTTAGAAAGCAAAGTTGCTCAAAGAAATAAGGACAAATGGTTACAAAAGTTACACTTTATTGAAATGAAAAACCCCCGATTACTCGAGGGTTTCATTTTTGTGCTTCGGAGGTCCCGAGCGGATTCGAACCGCTGTGGAAGCTTTTGCAGAGCTCTGCCTAGCCACTCGGCCACAGGACCTTTTAATGGGATGCAAAAATAGCGGAAACAAACTAATTTTAAAATTCTAAATAAGAAATACCGAATTTTACCAGATAAATATTGGATTATGAACCAAATTGGTGCCAGTGAATTGATTATTAATGAAAGAGGAGCAGTATATCACCTCAACCTTAGACCAGAAGAGCTGGCTAACACCATTATTACCGTTGGAGATCCAGGAAGGGTTGCAGAAGTGAGCAAATATTTTGACACGGTAGAAGGAAAGTACGAACATAGAGAATTTATTACGCATACTGGCTATGTCGGAAAAAAACGAATTTCAGTTGTTTCTACTGGTATTGGCCCTGATAATATTGATATTGTTTTAAATGAATTAGATGCATTGGCCAATATTGATTTTGAAACAAGAACCATTAAACCAACTCATACAAAATTGACCATCGTAAGGATGGGAACTTCTGGATCGCTTCAGGCTTCAATACCAGTAGATAGCTTCGTAGCAAGTACACATGGTTTGGGGATAGACAATCTCCTTAATTTCTATAAATTAAGCAATAACGAAGAAGAGTTGCAAATTCTACAATCCTTTAATGTTCATACCCAAATAGGGCAAAATGGGCTACAGCCATATATTGCTGCTGCATCTACCCATATTCTAAAAGAGTTTGTAACTGGATTTCACCAAGGCATCACGGTAACTTGTCCTGGTTTTTACGGTCCACAAGGAAGAATATTACGTTTACCCCTTCAATTTCCTGATCTGATCAATCAATTGACGCATTTTCAATTTGGACAACATCGCATCAGTAATTTTGAAATGGAAACAAGTGCAATTTATGGATTAGGAAAATTATTAAATCATAACTGCTTAAGCCTAAGTGCAATAGTTGCAAACAGAGTAGAGCAGACCTTTAGTAAAGATGGTGGCAAAGCAGTAGAAAGCCTTATCGTTAAAAGTATAGAAATATTGTCTACAATCAAATAAATATTTTTTTATCAGCTGTATAGATAGTAAATTTGGTTAATGTCTGAAACAATAAGACCCGACATATCTCTTTATCAACAAACTATTTTGGTAGCAAAAGAAGTGTATGAACTCACTTGTAAGCTACCCATACAACAGCAGTTTGTACTTACCTCACAATTGAGAAGGTCAATTATTAATGTTTGCAACAGACTATCCGCTTTTACAGATTGCAACTCAAAATCGACCTTAAAAAGGAACAGTGAATTTTTTATAAAAGTATATGCTGAAATAAAGACCCAAATGAAAATCTCCATTACTTTAGGGCATTTCACTTCAGCAGACCTTATGACACTTGAGAATTCCTTAGATCAAATCCTCATTTTCTGCGAAAGCAATATCCAATCGAGCTACCGCAATTAATCACTAGTTCTTCCTGATTTCAACCTAAATTGCAACATGCAATTGGATTTCAACAAATACCAGGGTACAGGTAATGATTTTATTGTTATAGACAATAGAAATAACCAGGTACAGCTTACTCAAGAACAGATTGCCCATTTATGTCATAGAAGATTTGGTATTGGTGCAGATGGATTGATGTTGCTAAATCTTCAAGAGGGCTTTGATTTTGAAATGAAGTATTATAATTCAGATGGGGCCGAAGGCAGTATGTGCGGAAATGGCGGAAGGTGCTTAACCCAATTTGCAAGAGATGCTGGCATTTTAAAAAGCCATTATGCTTTTATTGCATCTGATGGAACACATGAAGCCATTATTGAAAAAACAGGATGGGTTAAATTGAAAATGAGCGATGTTCACTCAGTTAAAGAGCAAGACGGCGCTTTTATTTTAAACACAGGCTCACCCCACTATATTCAACCAGTGAATCAACTTAATGAACTTGATGTTTTTTTGGAAGGTCAAAAGATCAGGTATAATACCCAATTTAAAAACGAAGGCATCAATGTAAATTTTGTAGAGCAAGAACCAAACGGCTCATTAATGGTTAGAACCTATGAACGAGGGGTAGAAGACGAAACCTATAGTTGTGGAACCGGAGTAACTGCCGCAGCGTTGAGTAATAAAAATGCAGTTATTGGATTCAATACTGTTTCCATTGTTACAAAAGGAGGGGCTTTAACCGTTGAATTTGAAAAAAAGGATCATCAACATTATCAAAATATATGGCTCTGTGGGCCAGCAACATTTGTATTTAAGGGCACCATCGCATTATAAATAAACACCAAAGGCTTTCAAGGATGATTCAATATTTCAAAAATATCAACGGACAAACAATTGAAATTCCAAAAGCCGACCAAGGTGTTTGGGTAAATTTAGTTCCCCCTTTTAAAGAGGAAGAGTTCATAGAATTGAGCAATGAATTAGAAATTCCAATAGAGTTTTTAAGAGACTCGCTGGATATAGATGAGCGTCCTCGTTATGAAATGGAAGATAATGTAAAGATTATCATTATAAAAACACCCACGGAAAATAATTCATTCAACGATTCAGATGCTTTTTACATCACCATCCCCATCTGTATTATCCTTACACATAACCAAATTATTACAGTCAACTCTTTTGACAATGGTGCCATCAAAAAATTCCTGAATACTTTTCAAAAAAGACATCCAGACAAAAGAAATATGATGGTGCTAAAAGTATTTGAAAAAGTGGTTCAAACTTTTTTAGATTATCTAAAAGAAATCAATCATAATAGAAACCAATACGAGCAAAGCTTATACGATAGTAATAGTAATGTAGACTTACTTAAATTAATGAGAGTACAAAAAAGCTTGGTTTATTTTGTTACTGCACTTAGGAGTAATGAAATGCTCATGATGAAAATGGAACGAACCAATTTTCTAGGTTTAAATGAAGACGAAAGAGAATTTCTTCAAGATTTAATAGTTGATACCAGCCAAGCATTGGAGATGGCCAATATCTACACGAATATATTAAGTAGTACAATGGATGCATTCGCCAGCATCATTAGCAATAACTTAAACAATGTTATGAAGCGGCTGACTTCAATTACTATTATCTTATCACTACCGATCTTAGTAACAAGCATTTATGGAATGAATGTAGACCTCCCCTACCAACATTCTAATCATGCATTTTATATTCCCGTAATCATTTCTCTTTTTGTATCAATTGTTATTGGAGGTTATTTTTATAAGAAAAAATGGTTTTAAATGCCCTTATTTAATGTTCGCGTTTACGGTTTACTAATAGATCAATACCAACGTTTATTGGTAACAGATGAATTTATTAGAGGAAGTTATATCACCAAATTACCCGGTGGAGGATTAGAATTTGGGGAAGGAACCAGGGCTTGTTTACAAAGAGAATTCATTGAAGAAACAGGTATTGAAGTGAATGTGGGTGCACACTTTTACACAACAGATTTTTTTCAAATTTCTGCTTTCAACAATAAAGATCAAATCATCTCAATTTATTATTTGGTTCATGCTGCAGATACAAGTAAAATAAAAACATCTGAAATACCGTTCAATTTTAGCAAAGACCAAGTAGCTGATCCAAATGGTGAGTCTGAAGTGTTTAGATGGATACCCCTAAAAGAACTAACCCCTGAATCAGTTGCATTACCCATTGACAAAGTGGTCATTCAATTATTGAAAGAAAACACCTAATCCAGGTTTATCAGATAATATTATTTTCCCTTGTTCGTATTCAACGCCTTTTGCATTTGCTTCTGCAAGCAATAATGGGCCATCCATATCAACGTAGTCCAATTGCGGTAAGAAATGCCCGATGGCAGCTGAACCAATTACTGATTCATTCATACTTCCCATCATCACTTTTAAATTAAGCGACCGAGCTTCTTGAATCATTCTTCTTGCAGGAGTGATACCACTGCACTTGGTTAACTTAATATTAATCCCATGAAAAAAACCTACACATTTTGCCACATCCTGTTCACTCACACAAGACTCATCTGCAATCAATGGCAAAACAGATTGATTGAATAATATTTTCATCCCTTCCCAATTATCTTTAGCCAGTGGTTGTTCTATTAATTCAACACCCAACTGTGCCAACTCGGGAATAAGCTTTAATGCCTGCTCAGTTGTCCAACCAGCATTGGCATCCACCCTAAAAATGGCGTCAGTATGTTTACGGAGGGCTTGAATAATTCCTATATCATCCGGCGTTCCTAATTTGATTTTATATATGGGCCAAGGCTTGGCCTTCAATTTTTCAACCATTTTTTCGATGGAGTCAATTCCAATGGTATAATCACATTGTGGCAAATCGGCACTCCATTGGGTATTCCATAATTGATACAATGGCTTAGCCTTCATGTGGCCATACAAATCCCAGCCAGCCATATCTAAAGCAGCAACCAAGAAAGGATTTTGTGGAAATAAATGGTGCAAATAATGCCAATACCTTTCAGGATCAGTAAGTGCAAATTTCTCCACCAACTTTTGTTTTTTTGTTAAATCATCCACCATTTGATCCACAGAAATATTGTAATAAGCAATTGCAGGAGCCTCCCCGTATCCAATAAAAGGTCCAACAGATAATGCTACCAACAATGCAGTTTGATGCGTTTTTGTTCTACCATTAGAAATGGTAAAAGCATCAACAAAAGGAAGATTGGTTTGAGTAAATTGAAGTACCACTGTTTTATTTATCTCCCTGATTTATGAATAAATGCCAAAAGTTCTTGATTAAAATCATCAGCAGACATCAACTCCTCAATTGTTGTATGCATTCGATAGCACCAATAATGATTGGGGTTTGCAGGCACATTAATTTGTTCCTCTAATGGATCCTCTCTTCTGATTTTTTCATTCATGCCCATCAAGTCTTGTATCTGAAAAACACTCCACATGGCAGGTGAATATAAATGTTGCAAAACAATGGCCTTATTGATCCATGCTTCACAGTAATAAGGAGCATCTCCCCATTGCCCTAATTCATGGTTATAAAATTCTTGAATTTTACCCTTATCTTCTTCCCACCAACCCCTAATGGTACTCATATCGTGTGTAGAAGGAGTTACTACGCTCAAGTATGGAGCATCATTTGGATGAAAAAATGCTGTAGCTGGATTTTTGGGCATTCTTTGAATCTCTAAACTTAACAATCCCAACTGTTGCATTACTTCAGGTACACATCCAGGAACCATTCCTAAGTCTTCCCCACAAACCAACATATTCGTTACACGCTTTAAAGCAGGCAATTTATTATAGGCTTCCTTTTTCCAAAAATCATCTTGTTGTTTAAAGAAATAATGAGAATACAAACTTCTTAACTGTTGCTGGGTACTGAACTCTAAATTTTTAAACGATGAAGTGCTTTCAATTCCATATCTAAAATGGAAATAGGATCCTGTACCATCTGCATCAAATAATATGATATTACTAATAAGGCTGAAAAGCCCTTTCTTTATTTTTTCATGGTAAACATCTTGATCTAAAGAAGCAAAATGTTGCTCTACTTGTCTTTGTGTTTCAAATCCGTTTTTTAATCCGTAAGTTCCATCCTTGTGATTGATTAAGAACATACTTTTAACCAACTCATTATCGTAACCAAACACTTCCCAAAGAACTGCATCAGTTATATAGGGCTTTGTATAACGACTATAATCAAACCAGATACCTTGTTGTGCAAAAGTTACTAGTGATATAGGAATGGCCGGAACAAAATGTCCCATGATTCCTTCTACCGCATGCAATGGAATACTCCAAATTCTAAAGAACCCGAGTATATGATCAATTCTGAATGCGTCAAAATAATGGCTCATTTGTGCAAACCGCTGTTTCCACCAAGCAAATCCATCCTCTTGCATCCGTTGCCAATTATAAGTTGGGAAGCCCCAATTCTGACCTGTCACTGCAAAATCATCAGGAGGTGCCCCAGCTTGAAAATCCATATGAAACAAATCTGGATGTTGCCAAGTGTCTGCACCATGTCTGAATACCCCAATAGCTATATCGCCTTTTAAAATTACTCCTTTTGAATGTGCGTATGCAGTTGCTTCCTTTAATTGCAAATGCAAATGGTACTGCAAAAAATAATAAAAGGAGATATCGTGATACGCAGCCGATTTAGGGTGTGTCAATTCAGCTATATCTTTCTCTTTGTAGTTTTTGTAGGCCGGCCATTTTCCAAAATCAACTGTCTTATACTCATCCCTTAAATAACAAAATGCAGCATAAGAAACCAACCAATACTTGTTCTGCTCAAAAAACGCTAAGAAGGATTTATCTTCAAATAATTCCTTCCCAACAGATTTAAATACTTTTTTTGCAAAGCCCAATTTTAGATTAATCACTGCTGCATAATCTACAGTGGACATTGCGTTTAGTTGCAATCGATCTTTCTCTAATTGCTGTAATTGTTTTGAATGTTCTTTACCAGCAATTTTAGCTAAGTTAAGGTAGAGCGGATGTAAAGCAAAAGCAGAAATAGCCGCGTAAGGATAAGAATCTTTATTGGTATTGGTTGCGGTAGTATCATTGACAGGCAAAAGTTGAATCATTTTTAATCCAACCATTGATGCCCAATCAGACATCTTAATTAAATCGGTAAACTCTCCTACACCAAAACTAGATTGGCTTCGCAAACTAAATACCGGAATGGCCACACCAGCCCCTTTCCAAGATTGATTAGGCAAGTAAGTAAATCCATCATTTACTATTGTAAGTTGCTTTTTTACTACTTGATTATGTACTATTCGATTATCACCAGATTCAAATTGAACCAGCTTCTTTAGTTCCAAATCGTATACCCCATATTTATATGCAATGGGAAATTGTTCTTTCCCAAGGTTCAAGCTGATTTCAAAAAATGGGGTTTCCACTTTTTTCTGCATTAATAGCAAATTTTCCTCGGACCAATTATTTGCTTTACTAAATGAGCCAGAAATACAGAGCACTTGATTCTTAGAAAGTAAAGGGCTTTTAACTCTAAATAAATGCGTGGAAGACTTTTCTGCTTTTATTTTATTTTCTGTTTGAGCCTCCTTCAATAAAACATTTTGAAAAGCTTCTGTATAAAAGGCATTTTCAAAATAGCCCGCATGATTCCAAGTATCAATGATTTGTATTTGACTTGCCTTATATGCTTTAATATCAATGACTCTGTCAGAACCCCAATCCACTACTGTGGAACCGTCCGCATTCATCAAAACATAATTGTATTGCACTGTTTCTTTTGCTAGATCTTCTAACCAGTCAATACTTACTGTCCAAGCTTGTTCATTAAGGTATTGCATGGGTATTGCATTGGCTATATCCCCATTACCTAATAATACATGGTTACCTGTTAAAAAAAGATTCTGCCCAAACTCTGTATGATAGTGTAATTGAAAATTTAGTTTAGTAGGTGCAGTTTTTGAGGCCGACTTCTCGGCTGTTTTTTTTACAGTTGTTTTTTTTACAGCAGCTTTTTTTACAGCAGTCTTTTTAGGTGCAGCTTTATTCACTACCGTTTTTTTATCGGGAGCAATAACTTTCGCCTTTTTTTCTACAATAGGAAGTTCCTCCTTTGCAGCAATCGTTTTTTTTGAAGTAGCCAATGGAAAAAATTTATTGACGCTAAAATAGTAAACAATGTGTAACTAAGACACTTTAATTACCTGAAAGTATCATATCAGCTGCTTTTTCAGCTATCATAATGGTGGCAGCATTGGTATTACCTGATACAATGGTAGGCATGATTGAAGCATCTACCACTCGCAATCCTTTTACTTTTTTCACTTTTAATGTATGGTCAACCACCCCCATGGCATCATTCCCCATTTTGCAGGTGCCCACAGGATGATACAAGGTTTCAAGTGTTTTTCGAATATGGTCTAAAATGGCATCATCAGAAGCATCGGCAGCAGGGAATGAACTCGTTCCATTTGAAAATGCTCCCAAAGCTGGCGCATTCAAAATATTGATCGATTTTTTGATGGCTTTCAACAACAACAATTGATCATTTTCTGAATGAAGTGCTTGATGATTAATTATTACACTATCAGTTGGATTAGCGGATTTTAATCCAACTGTTCCCCTGCTTTCAGGGTGCAATAAAATAGACATGATTGAAATGCTATCTGTAGTTGGAAAAGTTTTTAAATTATAAATATCTGTTGAATAATCCTTCGCTATTCCTATTGGTGCAAAATGATATTGTATATCGGGCCTGGATTGGTTCAATTGAAGCTGAATAAATGCATTGGCTTCTAATGGGCTATTACCTAAAGGGCCTTTTTTAAACAATAAATGTTGCAAAATGGCTTTCCTTTTATTCCAAGGTTTTAATAATGAATTAGCGGAAGGCGTATTGGTTTCAATGGTTACTCCACTCCAAAAATGATCTTGCAAATTTTTACCAACACCTGGTAATGCTACCAAAACATCTATTCCCACTCGTTTCAATTCAGTAGAGTCTCCAATACCTGAAAGCATCATTAGCTGGGGTGATTGAATGGCACCAGCTGATAATAAAACCTCTTTATTACAATTGATTCTTTCAGACTGTGTATAGGCAGAAGATACTTCAACCCCTACAGCTCTCCCATTTTCTATGATTACTCGTTTAACTCTTGTATTAATTTTTACAACCAGATTTTTTCTTTTCATAGCAGGCTTTAAAAATGCATCTGCCGCACTAAATCGCTTGTTGTTTTTTATATTAAACTGTAATAGATGAGCTCCTTCTTGCACATCGCCATTGTAATCCTCATTTTTGGGTATGCCAATTTGTTCACAAGCATCAACAAAAGCCTCAGCAAATACACTGGGTTGTTTAGCATAGCTAATATACATGGGCCCTTCCTGACCATGGTAAGCAGATTCAATATTTTCATTTAGTTCAGATTTAATAAAATAAGGCAATACTTTATCATACGACCAACCTGGGTTTCCAAGTTCTGCCCATTCATCATAGTCTGCTTTATTTCCTCTTACATAGGCCATAGCATTGGTAGAGCTACTGCCTCCAAGGGTTTTCCCTCTTGGTATATATAATTTACGATTATTCAATGAAGGCTGAGGAGTACCCCAAAATTGCCAGTCTACTTCAGATCGATGAAGTTCTCCATATGCACCCGGAATATGTATTTCCGTTTTTTTATTTGATCCACCTGCTTCAATCAGCAATACCTTGTTTTCCGGATTTTCTGATAACCGATATGCCAACACAGAACCTGCTGAACCTGCCCCAATTATGATAAAGTCGTACGTCATATCTTAAATATACTTAAAGTACACTTATATTTGTAAACTAACAATTGTTCGTATATGAATTTGAATGAAAATCGCAATGAAGATTGGATGAAATTAATGCTGAGCGAAATGAGACAGCGCATGGAAAAAATTGCATTAGGAGGAGGTAAAAAAGCAATTGAAAAACAAAAAGAAAGAAATAAACTAACGGCAAGGGAACGAATTGCGTATTTGTGTGATTCAGCTCAACCATTCACAGAAATTGGCGGCTTCGCCGGATTTGGCATGTATGAAGATGAAGGAGGATGTCCTGCAGGAGGAACGGTAGCAGGAATTGGATATATCAGTGGTAGGCAATGTGTAATTGTAGCGAATGACCAAACAGTTAAAGCGGGAGCTTGGTTTCCTATCACAGGAAAAAAGAATTTAAGGATGCAAGAAATTGCAATGGAAAACAGGCTTCCCATTATTTATTTAGTAGATAGTGCAGGTGTTTTTCTACCTATGCAAGATGAAATATTTCCAGACAAAGAACATTTTGGAAGGGTTTTTAGAAATAATGCAAGAATGAGTGCAATGGGCATCACCCAAATTGCAGCAGTCATGGGCGCATGTGTTGCAGGGGGTGCATATTTACCTATCATGAGTGACGAAACATTAATGGTAGAGGGCAATGGTAGTATTTTTTTAGCAGGATCTTATTTAGTAAAAGCAGCAATAGGCGAAGACATTGACAATGAAACCTTGGGGGGAGCAATCACGCATACAGAAATAAGCGGTATTGCAGATTATAAGTTCAAAACAGAACAGGATTGTTTAGATCATATAAAAAAAATAATAAGCAAAATTGGAGCTCCAGAAAAAGCCGGATTTGATCGAGTAAGTTCTGTTCCTCCAGTTAAAAATCCATCAGACATTTACAGCATCATACCAGAAGGAAATTTGAAGCCCTATGATATGTTAGAAATAATTGAACGAATGGTTGACAACAGTGAATTCAATCAATTCAAACAAGACTATGGCAAAACCATTTTATGTGGTTATGCTCGAATTGAAGGATGGGCTGTTGGAATTGTAGCCAACCAAAGATTGGTGTGCAAGAGTAAAAAAGGCGAAATGCAAATTGGTGGAGTGATTTACAATGACAGTGCAGATAAAGCTGCACGATTTATCATGAATTGTAATCAAAAAAAGATTCCATTGGTTTTTTTACAAGACGTTACAGGATTCATGGTAGGCAGTAGAAGTGAACACAGTGGCATCATTAAGGATGGAGCAAAACTAGTGAATGCAGTAGCCAACTCTATTGTTCCAAAAATCACCATCGTAATAGGGAATAGCTATGGAGCAGGCAACTACGCCATGTGTGGAAAAGCCTATGATCCAAGATTTATTTTTGCATGGCCTTCAGCAAAAATTGCTGTCATGGGAGGCGATCAAGCGGCTAAAACATTGGCACAAATTCAGGTAGCGACTATGAAATCCAAAGGACGAGAAGTTACTCCTGAAGAAGAAAAAACCTTGCTTGATACCATCAAAGACAGATACTATCAACAAACCACCCCTTATTATGCGGCAGCTAGATTATGGGTAGATGAAATTATTGATCCAATTCATACCAGACAATTAATAGCGGAAAGTATTTCAGCAGCCAATCACAATCCACATTTAGAAAAATTCAATACGGGTGTGTTTCAGGTATAATGCACAAAATGCATTTATTTCGTATCATGTCTCATCACTTAATGAT
>JAGOGG010000136.1 GCA_017996795.1 Sediminibacterium sp.
CTAACCATTCGTCAAAGTTCTTCTGCACATACAAATCCATTTTATTAAAAATGGTCAGCATAGGTTTTTCAAAAGCTTTTAACTCTTGTAAGGTTTTATTAACGACTCCAATTTGTTCTTCGTATTGTGGATGAGAAACGTCTACTACATGTAATAATATATCTGCCTCTCTTACTTCATCTAATGTGCTTTTAAAGCTCTCCACTAGGTGGTGCGGCAATTTCCTAATAAATCCTACGGTATCGCTTAATAGAAAGGAGTGTTTTCAAAAACCACTTTACGTGTGGTAGTGTCCAATGTGGCAAATAACTTGTTTTCTGCAAACACTTCGCTCTTGCTTAATACAGTCATTAATGTGCTCTTGCCTACATTGGTATAGCCCACTAAAGCAACCCTAATAAACTCGCCTCGCTCTTTGCGTTGGGTAAATGATTGTTTATCTATTTCTCCTAAACGCTTTCGGAGTAAAGAGATTTTGTCTTTTACTATACGTCTATCTGTTTCAATTTCAGTTTCACCGGGCCCCCTGGTACCAATACCTCCACCTTGTCTTTCTAAGTGCTTCCACATGCCTTTTAAGCGAGGCAACAAATATTGATATTGGGCCAACTCCACTTGCACTTTAGCTTGTGCTGTTCTAGCTCTTCGAGCAAATATGTCTAAGATTAAATCGCTTCGGTCAATGGTTTTTACATTCAGCTCTTTTTCAATATTGGATATCTGAGAGCCTGTTAATTCATCATCAAAAATGACAAGCGTAATATTCTTGCCATTTACATACTGTTTAATTTCTTCTAGTTTTCCTTTACCTACAAAGGTTCTACTATCAGGGTGCGCTAACTTTTGTGTAAATCGCTTTACGGTAGTTGCACCTGCTGTTTCTGCTAAAAAAGCCAATTCATCTAGGTATTCTTCTGCCTGCTCATTGGTCTGGTCCTTTAGGATTACGCCAACCAGTACTGCTTTCTCCTCAATGGAGATGAGTTGTTTTTTCTCTATCAAATGATCTGTTTATAGTCCACTAATGGAAATACCAATTGTAAATCTGTTCATAGAAGGGCCAACGCCTTCTTTTAATACAGAAGTGAATTGATAACTTCCTTGTAAACCTATGATGCCATAACCAATTCTTCCGGTTAATGCAATGGGCGTTCCATTAAAATATTTCTTTGTTACTTCCTTTTGTACAAAACTGTTACCATAAACGGTTTGACCATTTTTGTCAACTAGATTTTTCCCCTTTGTATGTGTTCTTAACAAAGTACCAATCTTTGCACCTATAGCAAACTTCCATGATTTTGCAGGATTCTCAGGATTAGAATAGTACCTCAACTCAACTGGAATTTCTAAGAAAATATTGGTCACTTTAAATTTATCAAAATGATTTAAACTGTCTGCAATGGTAAAAGGTAGTCGGCCAGCATTAGATTTAATGTTTACATTAACATTATCAAAAAAGATATTGCTAGACCCAATACCTGCACCATAAGCCAAACTCAACTTTTTGTTGTTTTTGAATGGCTTGTCAAACATTACATAAAAATTGAAATGACGGCTAAACCCATTACCAGTTCTAACACTATCGGGTCTTCCTGTCCAACTATCTGCACCATATTGAATCATAAAATGATCCTTAGGGCGTCCACTTAAGTCAATTTTACTCCAATCTTTTTTCTTGTTGTCGGTAGTTTGAGCTGCGGCGCCCAGACCAACCAGCACCGTAAATAATAAAAATATTTTTTTCATTTTGGTTGATTGCAAGATTATTCCCCTTGCAAGGGAGCAAAAATAGTCAAAATGAATCCAACTGATTGGTTAAAAATTAGTCAATAAACAAGAATAAGGGCCTCATTTTTACAAATTTCAAGGTAGAACGGTATATAAATTTTATATTTAGGGCTCGTAGTAAGCAAAAAAGCACTTGATGAACACGGATTTCTTAAAGGGTAAGCGAATTTTAATAGCAGAAGATGATTTTGTAAATCAAAAGCTGATTACACATTCATTAAATGTAACAGGAGCAACTTTTGATATTGCAGGCAATGGCTTAGAGGCAATTGAAATGCTGAAGCAGCAGCCCTACGACCTTATCTTGATGGATATCAATATGCCTGAAATGGATGGATTTGAAGCTACGCAGATTATTCGAGCAGAAATCAATAAGACCATTCCTATTATTGCTATGACGGGTTGGAGCAGTAGAGCCGAAGGCGATAAGTTTACTCGTATGGGCATGAACGCTTGTTTGGCAAAGCCATTTGGGTTAGAAGCCTTATATAAAACATTGGATGAAATCTTTAATGCACCACCCCCAACTAAGCCAAGCACAGCTAATTTTGGTGTTAAAGCACCCGAAGCAGTTTCAACTGTTACAATAGATTTAGAAATGTTGAATGAGTTGGCGGAGGGAGATAATGAGTACAAGACCACCATCATCAATATGTTTCTAGAAAGTATGCCTGAAAGCATACAGAAAATGCAAGATGAGTTAGCAGCTGAAGATTGGGATAATTTTTACAAATCCGCACACTATGCAAAGTCATCGCTTTCTGTAGTTCGTGTACCAGATATGCATACACTAGCAAATACCATGGAGGTAAATGCCAAAAAACAGGAAAAACTAGAAACCATTGCACCTTCGCTAGAATTATTCAAAAAATATTTTGAATTAGCTAAAGGAGTATTGCACGAAGAAATTCAAAAGCTTAGTTCCTGATCATTACATTAATCCAATTTTATTTTGAATTTTAGAGAACTAGGTTTAGAGGAAAGATTATTAGAGGGGATTGATGCCATGGGCTATGAAACGGCCACCCCAGTTCAGGCACAGGTGATTCAACCCATTTTAGCAGGAAGAGATATTATAGCTTCTGCACAAACCGGAACGGGAAAAACAGCGGCATTCTTATTGCCGATTGTGCACAAAATGCTTACACAGCAACATTCTTCACATCATATTAATGCATTAATAATTGTCCCTACTCGAGAATTGGCTATACAGATTGCCGAAACAATGGAGGGATTAAGTTATTTCACAGATATCAGTTGCATTGCCGTATACGGTGGTGGTGATGGAAATTCATTTACTGCAGAAAAAAAAGCATTGAGCAGTGGAGTTGATATGGTGGTATGTACACCAGGCAGAATGATAGCACATTTAAATATGGGCTATGTAAAAATGCAAGAAGTAAAATACTTGGTGTTGGATGAAGCCGATCGAATGTTAGATATGGGCTTCAATGATGATATCATGAAGATTATTTCTTTTCTGCCAAAACAGCGACAGAATTTATTGTTTTCTGCAACCATGCCATCTAAAATGCGAGATCTCGCAAGAAAGCTTTTACAAAATCCAGCAGAAATTAATATTGCGGTTTCAAAACCGCCAGAGCAAATCGTTCAACAAGCATTTGTGGTATATGAGCCACAAAAAATTCCGTTGATTAAATATGTGTTGAATAATAGTGACTATACAAGGGTTATTATTTTCTGTTCTAAAAAACAAAATGTAAAGCAATTAAGTTCAGAGTTAAAGCGAGCTAAATTTTCTGTAGAAGAAATTCATTCTGATTTATTGCAAGACAAACGTGAGCAGGTCATGCAAGATTTTAGAAATAGAAAATTAAAAATTTTAGTTGCAACAGATATTTTAAGTAGGGGAATTGATATAGAAGAAATTGAATTAGTCATTAACTATGATGTGCCCAATGATGGGGAGGATTATATCCACCGCATTGGCAGAACCGCTCGTGCCGCTACATCTGGAACTGCTATTACATTTATTAGCGAAGCAGAGCAAAGAAAGTTTGCACAAATTGAAACACTATTGGGTAAGCAGGTAGATAAATTAGTTTTTCCAGAACAATTTGGAGCTGCACCTGAATATGCGCCACGCAGTCAAAAGCCAATGGGTAATAGAAGACCCAATCAGGGCGGTGGCAATAGACCTTCATCGCGACCCAATAAACCTAGGCCAAACAATTCAAGGCCAAGCAATCAAGGGCCGAACAATCAAACAAACCCCTAGTGCACAAATTGAATACAAACGGGCTTTCCAACAGATATTCTATTTCCAGTATCGTTGAGTAATCCGGTTGTTTTATTTCGTTTGAATACCACTATTTCATTGCTGTTTTGATTGGCTGCCAATAAAAAATTTCCTGTAGGGTCAATTGAAAAATTACGGGGTGCTAAGCCAAGAGTAGATTGTGATCCAACCCAAGTAAGTAAACCATTCGATGCAACTTTATAAATGGCTAAATCATTGTAGTCAACTCTATTGGAAGCGTATAAAAATTGGCCATCGGGCGATAAATGAATATCTGCAGCGCCTGATTTTTTATTGGTCACTTTATCAAACATATTTATCTGTTGTAATTTTTTTAGTTCCCCATTTTTAAACGCCAATACGGTAACAGATCCCGTTAATTCTTGAACTGCATAAACAAAGGGTTTGGTGGGATGAAAACTGATATGTCTAGGACCGTCACCGGGATTACAGTTAAACACCGATAAAGGATTTTCTGATAAAGGTTTGGTTGGATTATTTAAATCAACCGCATAAACAGAAATTTTATCTGTGCCTAAATCTTGAACCACTAAAAACTTTTCATTAGGAGATAAAACTGCAGAATGTACATGTGCTTTTTCTTGCCTTGATTTATTAGCACCGCTTCCTATATGTTGTATAGTTTGTTTTTCATTGCTTAAACTTCCATCTGAATTAATAGCAATGGCGCTTAAATTTCCGCCAGAATAATTAGAAACAAAAACGAAACGATTTCTACGATCAGTACTAATATGACAAGGATGGTCACCTCCTGATAACACCGTATTGAGCAATTTAAATTCTCCTGTTTTTTTATTAAATGCATAAGCAGAAACAGCTCCATTTCCTTTTCCTAATTCATTTACCGTATATACAAATTGATGATTAGTTGATGTAATTAAGAAGGAGGGCTCTTCTGCTTTTTGCTTACTTATTGCTTTTGAAGAACCATCTGCATTAAATTGATAATAATAGATTCCTTCACTATTACCCGCATTGGTATAAGTGCCAATTAATAAATTATAGTTCAGTTGGTTTTTTTGTGCAAAGGAAAAATACGCACAAACTGATAAGATTAATGTATGGAACATTCTATTTTTCATATGAAAGCTTCTTGGGTATAAATATAAATGCTTTATTGCTAACTGTAGCGGACATCAATGTTACATATGTTACACATAGCCCATTTTTGCTGTTCTACTTTTGTGTTCTTAAAAAAGAATTATGAAGGTAATAGCAGTTATTTTACTAATTAGTGCATCATTTTTTTCAACTCAGGCACAGGTATCTCCAACTCCTATACAGCTAAGTGAAGCCCTTGAATTGGCTCAGAAAGCCAATCAACAAATACGGTTGGCAAAAATAGATGAGCAGATTGCTGGAGCTAATCTTAAGCAAACCGAAGCTATTTGGTTGCCCCAATTAAATCTTTCTTACACTGCAATGAATACCAATAATCCATTGAATGCCTTTGGTTTTAAGTTGCAGCAAGCCAATGTAACAGCAGCCGATTTTAATCCTGCTTTACTCAATAACCCTGGCGCAACCCCTAACTATTTAACGCAGCTTAGTCTTCAACAACCCATTGTTAATATGGATATGTTGTACATGCGAAAAGCAGCAGAAAAGCAAACAGAAGTTTTATCACTGCAAACAAAAAGAACCGTTGAAGCAGTTAAACTTCAGGTTACACAAGTGTATTTGAATCTTCAATTTTTATATGC
>JAGOGG010000137.1 GCA_017996795.1 Sediminibacterium sp.
ACGCAATCTCCTTCACTTGAAGTTGCCAAAATTCAGATATTAAGAGAAAAAGCACAGCTCAATAACGAACGTAGAAGAACATTGCTTAACCAGTTGAAAGAAATGATTGGTGATGCAAAAGTTTTTCTGAATGGTTCTGAACTTTCAAATATTGGTACTCGTGACCCTAAAACCAAAGTGGTTACAGGGGTGCAGCAATTAATAAAAATGATTTATCCAAAATTGGATATGTTGCCTGCTGCATTTACTGAAACTCACTTGGTGAATATCATTGCTTCACAAGACAGTCTTTTGTTTACAGATGAATTGCATGAAATTGAAGTAGAGATATTAAACCGAATACAACGCAACAAAGCCAACCACGAAAGAACAACCATCAAAAATCTCTTAGATTTTTTCAATTCCAGACCTTATGGTTGGTATCAAGCCGCTGTACTTTGCATTATTGCCAAGTTGTATAAACGCAATAAAATTAACCTGAAACAAGACAGCAATCCATTGGATGATAAAGCAACATTGGATGCCTTGCAAAAAAACAACCAGTACAGCAATACAATCATAGAACTGGAAGAAGAAATTCAAAACAGTCAACTATTAAAACTCAAAGCATTTTATCAGGAATACTTCAATGAACCCAATCTTGGTAATGAACCTAAAGAAGTTTCAAGGTTTTTCAAACAGAGAATAAATCAGGAGTTAAACGACTTGATGCTGATTTACAACATGAGAAGCCGCTTTCAGTTTTTGGAGGCAATGGGTGAACCCATAAGCAGAATAAAACTTTTATCTGAAAAAGACCACCCTTATTTCTTTAATGCATTAGACCAATATCAAGATAATTTATTGGATGACAAGGACAATGTTTTAGATGCAATCCGCAAGTTTATGAATGGCTCGCAAAAGGAAATTTTTGAAAATGTACTATTCTACCTCGAAAGCAATAATGCCAATTTTAACTTCATAAACCAACAAAGTATAGAAAAGCTAAACATGGTAAAGGAAAGTCCTGCACCATACAAAGGCAACCTTATGCAAGAAGCCAAAGCAGCATTGGAGGAAGTAAAAACAGAGGTATTAGCACAAATAAATACAGAGAGAGAAACTGCCATACAATCCATAAAGCAAACCATTGAAAAGCTTAAATCTTTTGATGATTTTGCCAAGCTCACAGCACCTCAACAGATAGATATTTTAAAGCCTTTTGAAACTGCAATTTCTGACCTAAATCAAGAACGTTTCATAGGCAACATTAGAACCAAAGCCACTTACACTGCCAATGATGTTTATCAAAAACAATTGGAATGGATGAACCAATTGGCAAATCCTGCTAAACCTCAAGAACCTGGAAGCACAGAGCCACCTAAACCACGTATAGTTTTTGTGCCAAGAGATAGCGTAAAAGTTCAATTCAAAAAGCCTCAATTAGAAACCCAACAGGATGTGGAAGACTATGTGGAGGCACTAAAAAAACAGTATTTAAAAATCATTGACGAAAACAAACGCATCTCCTTATAATGAACACCAACAACCTAAAACGCTTTGCCCGAGAAGCCCGTATCAAATTAATCGACCAAGTTGGGCGAAAATTGGCGTTTGTATTAAGCAATACCGACCCAGTTTTTATAGATACCAATGCAACACAAATACAAAGCCTTAAAAACAAAATACAGGCACAAGGCAAAGAGCAGGTAATTGATACCGTTGCATACACTTGGTTCAATAGGTTAATGGCTTTGCGTTTTATGGATGCCAATGGCTATACCTCACCCAAAGTAGTAACTCCCGTTGTAGGCAAATCGCCAGAGATACTGCAAAATGCTTTATCAGGGCAAATAGATGAAAACTTAAAGATAAACCGCCAACGACTCAACGATTTATTAGATGGCAAATTGGTAATTGCCGATGCACAAACAGAAGCCTATAAAATGTTGCTCATAGCTTCCTGCAACCAATGGCATACTGCTATGCCTTTTATGTTTGAACGCATCAGCGATTACACGGAATTGCTTTTGCCCGATGATTTATTGAGTGACAACAGCATTGTTTCGGATTTGAGAGAAGGTATGTCTGATGATGATTGCGGCCACGAAGAAATTTTGGGTTGGTTGTATCAGTTCTATATCTCTGATGAAAATGCAAGATTGATAAAATCTAAAAATGTTTACAAAAAAGAAGAATTAGCACCAGCATCGCAATTGTTTACTCCAAAATGGATTGTAAAATACATGGTGGATAACACTTTGGGGCAACTGTGGTCTGAGATAAATCCTGCAACAACTATACTTGGGAATTTAGAGTTTTATATAAAGCCTGCATATAAAGAACTATTGCAACCTCGTCCTAAGAAAAGAATAGAAGACATTAAATTCTTCGAGCCTTGTGTGGGTTCTGCTCACATACTCTCTTATGCATTTGATGTGTTTTATTTGATGTATGAAGAACAAGGATATAATGCAACAGAAATTGCCGAATTAATTATTAAGAACAATTTATTTGGTGTTGACATTGATGAACGAGCTGCACAGATTGCATCCTTTGTTTTGATGATGAAAGGACGAAGAAAAAGCAGGAGTTTTCTTCGCAAGAATATTACCCCTAATATTAACTTTTACGAAGACTTTGAAGGGGATGCAAAATTCAGTAATTGCAAAGCCTTAGGTTCATTGGTGAATATTGAGCAAAATGAGAAAGACAAAATAAAAGTAGATGAAGGCTCTGTCTTTGCCGATAGACAGATAAAACTAAAAAAACTATACACGTTGCTTGGACAACGCTATGATTGTGTGGTAACAAATCCTCCTTACATTTCATCTTCAAGGATGGAAGGCACTTTAAAGCAATTTGTAGAAGCCAATTATCCAGATACAAAATCTGATTTGTTTGCAACGTTTGTGATTCGTTGTGTTGAGTTGTGCAATGATGATGGATTCACTGGCTATATGACACCTTTTGTATGGATGTTCATTGCAAGCTATGTTAAGCTCCGTAATTTTATTATCGACAATCATTTTATAAATAATCTTATACAGTTAGAGTACTCCGGTTTTGATGGTGCTACTGTTCCTATTTGTACATTTACACTACGTAATAAACAACTTGCAAATGCAAAAGGAAGTTATATTCGCCTAAGTAATTTCAAAGGTTCAGAGAATCAAGCACCGAGAGCATTAGAAGCGATACAAAATTCAAAGTGTGGGTGGTTTTATGTAACAGACCAAAATGATTTCGCAAAGATTCCTGGTAAGAATATCGGATATTGGTTGTCACATAATATTATCGAATTGTTTAAAGAGAGAACTGTAAGTAACTTTTGTCAGGCTAAGGCAGGCATTGTATCAGGTAACGATTCGGACTTAATTAAATTATGGCATGAAGTATCATTTAATAAAACATCGAATAATGAAGTAAGGTATGAGAGAAGAGAAGATTTGATATGGATTCCAATAAATAAAGGTGGTGAATTTCGCAAGTATTACGGCAATTGTGAGCATGTAATAAATATTTGGAATCTTTGGACAGAAGGGCGAACAACAGTTTCTGTGAGAAGAGGAGACCCTGATTATTATTTTAAAGAAGCTATTACTTGGACTTATGTAACAAGCAGTAAAGCATCTTTTAGAATCAGTAAAAATAAGGTATTTGCGACTGCTGCTCCTGCAATTTTCTTTGATGACTCTAATAATTTACTATACCTCCTTGGGTTTTTAAATTCAAAAATTACTGAGAATATAATTCCTGCATTAAACCCTACATTAAATTTAGTTTCTGGTGATATTTTAAACATTCCGATTCAATTAGATAAAATTAAATTGGATTTAATTAGCAGCATAGTTAAAGATCAAATACAAAATTCTAAAGATGACTGGGATTTAAGAGAAAGGTCATGGGATTTCCAACAAAATGAACTTATAAGGCAAAAAAATAAATCCATAAAAACTGCCCTTGAGGAATTTAAAAAAAGTTGGGCAGATAAATATTTTGACCAACACCGCAACGAAGTAGAGCTTAACCAACAGTTTATCCAAATCTATGGTTTGCAAGATGAATTAACACCAAATGTACCGTTAGCAGAAATAACAATATTACAAGAGGAGTCAAAAATCATTAATAATGAATTATTCATTGATCCTGTTCCTATTTTACTTCAATTGCTTAGCTATTCAACAGGTTGCTTTCTGGGCCGCTACAGCCTGGATAAATCTAGTCTAATTTTAGCCAACCAAGGCGAAACTCTTCAGGATTACTTAAAGCAAGTTCCTAACCCAAGCTTTATGCCTGATGAAGACAACATCATTCCAGTATTAGAAGGAGAATGGTTTAACGATGATATAGTAGGTAGGTTCAAGGTGTTTTTGAAAGCAGCTTTTGGCGAGGAGCATTTTGAAGAAAACCTCAAATATATAGAAGACACCATTGGTAAAGACATTCGCAAATACTTTGTAAAAGACTTTTACAACGACCATATTAAACGTTACAAAAAGCGGCCTATATATTGGATGTTCAGCAGTCCAAAGGGGCATTTCAAAGCACTTATTTATATGCACCGCTACACTCCAGATTTGTGCAGTAAAATGCTTACAGATTATCTGCAATCCTACACCCATAAATTAGAAGCAGCACAGCAAAACAAAATAGCCGAAAGCCTAAGAGAAGATTTGCCTGCAAGAGATAAAACAGCCGCTATCAAAGAAGCAGACCGCTATTCAGTTATGATAAAAGATTGTAAAGAGTATGCTCAAACGCTTTATGCAGTGGCTACAAAAAAGATAACTATTGATTTGGATGATGGTGTAAAAGTAAACTACCAAAAATTCAAAGAAGTAGTAGTACCCATTAAAGGATTAGAAAAAGACGAAGAATAATTAAATGATTTTTGTTTCACCACAGCCAGTCGTATGGCATCACATTTATCAAAACCTGAAATCCCATTGGGAAACTCAGATAGGGTCAGGTACGCCTCCACCTATGGTGTTGATTCTTAGTGGTTGGACGATGAGTAGTGATTATGAAAAAAAAGAAAGATGGGCAAGTACCATTGATTGGGCTGAACAAAACAACTGCTCTAATTTAATACCTGAGTTGAAGGAAGATGAAAAATATTATGTGGATGAGTTGTCTAATTATACGCCTTTTTACCATGAATATAAACATCACCCGAAAGCTATTAAACCAACTAAAGAAGAAACTAATAATGCATTAAATCTTTTAGTTGAAAATTGGAATAGTATTTTAAACGCAGACTTCGGTTTGCATACAACACCAATTTCATTTTCAGGTCCAAAAGCAAAAGAGTTGATAGTTAGTTACAAACCAAGTTACTTGCCACCGTGGGGTTCATGGGTTAATCATTTAGCAAACGGCAAACCAAGCAAGTTTTCAGAATTACGAAGCAATGTCAATAAAATTATAGCTCCATTAGCTGTGGACCATATCACTTTTAAAGCAGAAAAAAAATAATGCCAGATATATTTGAAGTAAACGAAAAAGTACAAAAGGCGTTGGAGAAATATTTCCAACAGCACCGCCTTGTGTTTTGGTATGATGATAAAGCCGATATGAAATCTTTGTTTGAAAGTATGAAGTTTGCTGATATTGAGAAACTGGTAATTGCAAACAACGAGTTTGGTATTAAGCACACAGTATTGATTGAAAAGCCTAAGCAGAAATTCCTAATTTATCAACCAAAACCAAAACCCGACCCTAAAGACAATTGGTTATTAGACCTTAATTTATCAAACGTAGAATTTTACAC
>JAGOGG010000138.1 GCA_017996795.1 Sediminibacterium sp.
TGGTGGATCAACCATCGTGCATGGTACAGTAAAAACCTATGTTACTGCAGTGGGCGAAGATTCTGTTTTAGGAAATATTCTAAAAATGGTTAAAGACGCCCAAACGGATAAACCACCTGTTCAATTATTAGCTGATAAAATTAGTGCGATTTTTGTTCCAGTTGTAGTGGGTATTTCTTTATTAACTTTTGTTTTAAATTATACAATTGGTTCACAAGATTTTACAGCAAGCTTAATGCGCAGTATTGCCGTACTAGTAATTTCTTGTCCATGCGCAATGGGGCTTGCAACACCTGCAGCAATAGCTGTTGGATTAGGAAGAGCTGCTCGCAATGGGGTATTATTTAAAAACACCAAAACCCTTGAATTATTTAAAGACATTCAACAAGTAGTGTTTGATAAAACAGGCACCCTTACGACCGGACAATTTGCAATTGCCGAATTGGAATTAACCGAAGCCGGTAAAATATTAGGTGAAGCCGAATGTAAGCGTATCGCCTATTCATTAGAAAAATATTCTACTCACCCTCTGGCAAAAGCCATTGCATTGGAATGGAAAACCAAGGACGAAATTCGTTTTAGTAAAACAACAGAGGAAAAGGGTTTAGGAATGACCGCTGTTGATAAAGAAGGAAATACCTATTCTGCCACTTCATATAAAATGGTCGCTCATTTAACTACAGATACCCAACACAATATTTACTTAGTTAAAAACAATGAATTATTGTGCTCAATCAATTTAAAAGATCAAATAAGGCCAGAAGCTGCGCTAATGGTACAGACCTTACAACAGAAAGGCATCAAAACCATTCTACTAAGTGGAGACATGCAAGTAAAATGTGATTATGTAGCCAATCAACTAGGTATTGATGAAGTATATGCCGAGCAAAGTCCTGAACAAAAATTAGCTAAAATTGAAGCTTTAACTGCTGTTAAGCCCACTGCAATGGTAGGCGACGGAATAAATGATGCTCCTGCATTGGCAAAAGCAACTGTTGGTGTTTCATTAAGCGATGCAGCGCATATTGCTGTTCAAAGTGCAGAAGTTGTTTTAATGAATCATGGAGTAAAAAATTTAACGCTGGCATTAGGACTTGGCAAACATACTTACCTAACCATTCAACAAAATTTGTTCTGGGCTCTTATTTACAATGTGGTTGCCATTCCAGTTGCTGCATTTGGATTCTTAAGCCCTACCATTGGCGCATTGGTAATGGGATTAAGTGATGTAGTATTGGCCATTAATTCCGTAAGATTGAACTTTAAAAAAGTCTATTAATTCATTTGTCTTCGCCCTTACAGATATTACAACAATATTGGAAGCATGCTGCTTTTAGACCCTTACAAGAAGAAATTATTCAATCTGTATTGCAGGGAAAAGATTGTATTGCTTTGTTGCCAACAGGAGGAGGAAAGTCGGTGTGCTACCAAATTCCTGGCATTATTTTACCAGGGGTGAGTTTGGTCATCAGCCCATTGATTGCATTAATGAAAGACCAGGTTGACGCATTAAACCAAAAGGGTATAGCTGCAGTGGCTATTCATAGTGGCATGCAAAAAGAGGAAGTAAAACAAGTTTTGTTAGATGCAACTGAATCGGTTTATCAATTTATTTATTGCTCCCCTGAAAGACTAGAAAGCCCGCTGTTTAATGAGTTTCTTTCACATATCCCTTTTAGCTTATTAATTATTGATGAAGCGCATTGTATTTCGCAATGGGGGTATGACTTTAGACCCTCCTATTGTAGAATTGCCGAAACTAAAAGAAAGCTTCTCGCAATTCCAACTATAGCGGTAACAGCCTCCGCGACACCGCTGGTTTTAACAGATATTCAATTACAATTGGGGCTGCATGAACCTCGCGTTTTTAAGCAATCATTTATAAGGCCAAATATTTCATACAGCTGTTTTGAATCGGAAAGCAAAATCAATAAAATATTAGAAATATTACAAAAAGTTCCTGGAAGTAGTATTGTGTATTGCAACAGTAGAAAGCAATGCAAAAAAATTGCTGAAGCCATATTATTACAAGGAATTAGCGCAGACTTTTATCACGCAGGGCTGAATCAATTACTGAGAGAACAAAAACAACAAAGTTGGATTCAAAATAAAACAAGGGTGATGGTTTGTACCAATGCTTTTGGTATGGGAATAGATAAACCAGATGTTAGAACAGTTATTCACCACGATATTCCAGAATGTTTAGAGAACTATTATCAAGAAGCTGGAAGGGCTGGAAGAGACGAAAAAAGGGCTTATGCCATTTTACTTTGGCAACAAAAAGACCTAATTGAACTGGAACAAAATGGCGAAAAAAAGTTCCCCCCTATTCGTATTATCAAAGAAGTGTATCAAGCAATTGCAGACTTTTTACAAATTGCAGTTGGCAATGGGGAAGGTCTTTACTATGATTTCGATTTCAACCATTTTATTTCCCATTTTAAATTAGACCCTTTATTAGTAGTGAATGTACTTCGTATTTTAGAACAAGAAGGGCATATCCAATTTAACGAGCAGATCTTTTTGCCTACTCAGGTTAATTTCTGTACAGACAACGAAAACTTGGATCAGTTCGAAATCATGTATCCATCATTAGAGCCGTTAATAAAAGCACTGCTTAGATCTTATGCAGGAATATTTCATAATCGAATTTCTGTTTACGAACAAACACTTGCAAGAATTTGCAGAACAGATCTAGCTAATATTACCATGCAACTAAAACAATTGCATACGCATGGCATTATTGAATATTTACCTAAAAAGGAAACTCCTCAAATTCATTTCTTATTAAATAGGGCGCCAGCACAGTTTTTGAATATTAATCAAGATCATTATTTAGAAAGAAAAAAGTTGCATACACAAAGAATGAACACCATCATTCAATATGCAACTTTAAATAAAACTTGTAGAAGTAATTTTATTGGACAATATTTTGGAGACAACAGTTCCATTGTTTGCGGTGTTTGTGATATTTGCTTAGAAAACAAAAGAACAGCGATTGCTGATACTCATTTTAGTCAGATAGAAACTTTATTGAAATCCAATGCTTCCAATGGAATCAATACAGAAATCTTAATGGGAGAAGCAAAAAATATTTCACCAAAAAAAATCTGGACCATACTCAACTTCTTACAAGCAGAAAATAAAATCACCATCACCGAAGAAAAAAAGATCTTCTGGTCAAAGTAAATTTTTTACCGTCTTCTGGTACTTGTTCTTGATCTTCCTCCTAGGCCCAATGCGCCTAATAGGCTTCTGGTAATAATACTTGCAGCGGTTCTTCCAACTTGTTTTACAATGGGATTATCAAAAAAGCTTTCTTCTTTTTGTTTTCTTGATTGATCATCATTTTCGGAAAGCGATGCCTCCTTAGCGGTTGCTTCTTTTTCTGCAGTTCTTGCTTGTGCTTCTGCTAATTTTTGCGATAACATTTCATGTGCACTTTCGCTGTCAATTACCTGATTGTATTTAGGAACCAATTTACTTTTCGCATTGATTGCATTTATTTCCGCCTCGGTTAATACATCCATTCTACTTTGAGGAGGATTCAACATGGTATGAATCAAGGGCGTTGGAATTCCTTTTTCATTTAATAGCGTTACAAAAGCTTCACCAATACCCAATTGTGTCAGCAATTCATCTACCTCATAAAAACTAGACTCTGGAAAGTTTTCAGCGGCTTGCTTAATTGTTTTTCTATCAGCTGCTGTAAATGCACGCAATGCATGCTGTACTTTTAACCCTAGCTGACTAAGAATAGAAGCCGGAACATCCTGCGGGTTTTGTGTGCAAAAAAATATGCCAACCCCTTTTGATCGAATTAATTTAATGACGGTTTCTAGCTGTTGCAATAATGCATCAGATGCTTCTTGAAAAATCAAATGCGCTTCATCAATAAACAATACCAACTTAGGCTTATCCAAATCTCCTTCTTCGGGGCAGCTGGCATACAATTCGGCCAATAGCTGCAACATGAAAGTAGAAAACAATTTTGGCTTGTCTTGCATATCAGTAACACGCAAAATATTAATCATGCCTCTACCGTCATCACTAATGCGCATTAAGTCGTCAATTTCAAAACTTTTTTCACCAAAGAAAATATCGGCACCTTGTTGTTGCAATTCAATTACTTTTCTTAAGATGGTACCAGTAGAAGTAGTTGAAATTTTTCCATAGGATTTTTCCATTTCTGCCTTCCCTTCTGCACCAATGTATTGCAATACTTTTATAAAGTCTTTTAAGTCTAACAATGGCATTGCATTGTCGTCACAATATTTAAAAATCATAGAAACCAATCCACCTTGGGTATCGTTCAGCCCTAATATTTTGCTCAATAAAACAGGACCAAATTCAGACACAGTAGCTCTTAGCTTTACCCCATTACCTCCTGTTAAAGTCAATAACTCAACCGGATAAGCATTGGGTTTCCATTGAATGCCCAGTTTAGCTGCTCGCTCTATGATTTTTTCATTGGAAGAACCCTCGGCTGCAATCCCACTTAAATCGCCTTTAATATCCATTAACAATACAGGAACGCTATTATCACTTAAACACTCACTAATCAATTGTAGGGTTTTAGTTTTACCCGTACCCGTTGCACCTGCAATCAATCCATGTCTATTCATGGTTTTAAGTGGAATAAAAATATTCGCATCGGCAACAACTTCTCCATTTAACATGCCACATCCAATTTTCACTTGCTCACCCTTAAATTGGTATCCTTTCTGAACTGCTTCTGTAAATATTGTTGAGGTACTCATAAATTTGATTTGTTGCAAAATACCAAATCCCAAATGAAGTACCTTTGATTCATGAAAAAATGGTTGATTTTAGGGGGATTAGGATGCGCCATTGCATTGTCCATTGGATTCAATAATCCCAGCCCTATTAAAACCAAGGCCCAGTTAGGAAAAAAACTATTTTTTGACCCCATCCTTTCAAAAGACCATACTATTAGTTGTGCTAGTTGTCATATTCCTGCTAATGGTTTTGCAGATACGCTCGCAATTAGTTTAGGCGTGAATGCCAGTCCAGGAAGTAGAAATGCTCCAACGGTGATGAATCTTCGTGGTCACGATCCATTTTTTTGGGATGGCCGAGCTGCAAGTCTAGAAGAACAAGCACTCATGCCAATTGCCAACCCGGTTGAAATGGATTTACCCATAACAGAAGCCATAAAAAGGTTGAGCAATAGTAAAGCCTACAGACAGTTGTTTGCCTCCATTTTTAAACAGCTCCCATCCCCCAAAAACCTTGGACTTGCATTGGCTGCTTACCAGAACACATTGGAGACAGATGAGTCCGCTTTTGATTTAGATCAAATGTCTGCATCTGCAGAAAGAGGAAGACAGCTATTTGTAAGTGATAAAACCAAATGTTTTGATTGCCATAATGGACCCGATTTTACCAATGATGATTTTAAGAATATTGGGCTCTATGATGGAATCAACCTTACCGATGAAGGGCGATATACCATTACTAAGAATAAAGACGACATTGGTAAATTTAAAACACCCGGATTGCGCAATATTGCTGTTACCGCACCTTATATGCACAACGGTATGTTTAAAACCTTAGAGGAAGTAGTTGAATATTACGACAACCCTTATCAATTTGTTGCCAAACCCATTAATATCGATTCTACTTTAAGGGAGCCACTAAAATTATCTGTTGATCAGAAAAAAGATTTAGTGAATTTTTTGAAAGCGCTTACCGATAAGCAATACCTAAAAAAAGCCCAATAG
>JAGOGG010000139.1 GCA_017996795.1 Sediminibacterium sp.
ATCACCAACTTTGATGAAGCCAATCAGTTTGTGAAAAAGGAATACAGAACATTCTAAATGTAAATACCTGTTTCAAACAAACCCGCATAGAAGAATTTTTTATGCGGGTTTTTATTTTAAAAAAGCATAGCCGCTGAAACAAAAATGGGCTAGCTCGTTTAGCTAACCCATCTCATATTCTAGAATATGAATGAATTTTAAATCGAGAAATCCTTCATATAAGCTGCATTCTTTTCTGCACTTTCCAAAGGATTGGTTCCTGTGAATGCTTCTTGCTCAACAATATGGTGTTGCATACCGTATTTCTTCATCTGACCGAGTATCTTCTTGAAATCGATATTGCCCTTACCAATATGACAAGACTCAATACCTTTTGCGGTTTTAGTTTGGTCTTTTACATGGCAAAGTTTGAAACGATTGGGATATTTTTTAGCCCATGCAATCGGGTCTTCATTGGCTGCAACCACCCAATAAATATCCATTTCAAAATCAACTAAACCCGCATCCGTTCCTTCCATCATAACGGTTTGAGGAACTTGACCGTCTAATACTTTAAAAGAGTAATCGTGGTTATGGTAGGCAAAACGAATTCCATTTTTCTTACAAATTTCACCGCTCTTATTAAACTCGTCGTTGAAACGCTTGAAATCGTCAATCGATTTTTGAGCACCCTTGTAAGGACAAATCAAATACTTCACGCCTACTTCAGCTGCTTCGGCTGCTTTGCGTTCAAAATCTACGGTGTTATTAGAGTGAGCAGATACTAAGCTCATCCCTAAATCATCCATATATTTTTTGAACTCAGTATTTTTCCAACCCCAGAAAAATCCTTTGGGGCCTTCAAAACTTTCAATTTGCTTATACCCGTAAGAAGACAGTTTTGCTAAAGTGCCCTTGGCATCTTTCATCATATCTTCTTTAACAGTCCACAATTGCAAACCAAATGCAGATAACTTTTTTGTTTCGCCTAAAGTATGCAGGAAGTTTGATTTACCAACAAAGGGTAAACTTAAACCTGCAGCAGCAAGGCCCGCTGTTTTTAAGAAATCTCTTCTATTATTACTCATACCTTTTTTTTAAATAGTCAATCAAGAGGATTAAAACAAAACCTATGCCATACAACTAGGTTGCCCAAGCTTTATCTCCTTTTTTATAATCTACACATCCTTCAAACTTACCAGGCAAAGCAACATAGCGCAATACTTTTGTTGCACCTACTTCAGATGTAAAGAAGCCCCATAAAGTAAGCTCCTTCATCATCCTGAAATAATGAGGCATTTCCTCTGGCTTTTTCTTTTCTTGAAAAGCTTTGGCTTCTGCATCTAATTCAGTTAACAATTTGGTGCGTTCTTCTGCACTGGCTTCCATAAAAGCTTTACCAATTTTTGCTTTTGAATCTTTAAATTTCAATGCGGCCATACCCTCCATAAACACTTTTGCTTCGGCGGGCTTATAGCAATCTTTTACAATTACTGTCATAAACTCACCCACATTGGCTTCTTTGGCACCAGGTGTATTGGTTTTAGGTAAGATGGTTTCTGCTACTTCATTTAAAAAAGCAATGTCTTCAGGAGTAAATGCTACTGCATCACCCGCCGTTGATTTACAGCCAGATAAAAAAGCCTGTGAACCCAAAATAGTGCCACCCAGTAAAAGGGCAACGCTGGATAATGCTTCTCTTCTATTCATCATGATTAATGCATTTAATAATTTATAAATTTCCTTTTTTCAATTCGCTCACTGCAAAGTCTGCAGCTCTAGCGGTGAATGCCATATAAGTTAGGGATGGATTCACGCAAGCAGCAGAAGTCATGAAAGAACCATCTGTTACAAATACGTTTGGTGCATCCCAAATTTGGTTATGCTTATTTACTACAGATGTTTTAGGATCAGCACCCATTCTTGCAGTACCCATTTCATGAATACCACGACCCAACACTGCGTTGGCATCATACCCTTTAACATCTTTAACACCAGCATTGGTAAGCATTTCAATGGCATCGGCCAACATGTCTTTGCGCATCTTCATTTCATTCTCTTTCAATTCAGCGTCAATTTTCAACACGTTCAAACCCCATTTATCTTTTACCGTTTTATCAAGGGTTGCGAAATTTTTGTGATCTGGTAAAACCTCACCAAAGCCCATCATACCCATGCTCCAGCCACCGGGTTCAGAAATGGCTTCTTTAAAATCTGCGCCTATCGTAAATTCAGCAACTTTGCTGCCCCATCCACCTCTATTACCACTTCCTTGGTAACCAAAGCCTCTTAAATAATCGCGTTTATCAGTGCCAATATTTTGATAACGAGGAATGTATATACCATTGGCTCTTCTACCAAATGTGTATTTATCTTCATAGCCTTCCATTCTTCCACCTGCGCCTACACCTAAATGGTGATCCATAATATTATGACCTAATTCACCACTGCTGCTTCCTAATCCACCTTCCCAAACATCTGTTGCAGAATTCATTAGAATCCAAGCAGAGTTTAAGGTAGATGCGTTTAAGAAAATGATTTTAGCATTGTACACATAAGTTTTGTTGGTTTCCGCGTCTAAAATTTCAACCCCAGTTGCACGCTTTTTATCTTTGTCGTACAATATTTTAGTAACAATACTCCAAGGTCTTAATGTAAGATTACCTGTTTTCATTGCAGCAGGTAAAGTAGAACTCTGTGTGCTGAAATATGCACCAAATGGACATCCCAACCAACATTTGTTTCTAAACTGACAAGCAGATCTTCCCTCTAACTCTTGTGTAATATTTGCAGTACGACCAATAATCATCGCACGCTGTCCTTTATAATATTCCTTTAATCGTTGAGCTACGTCTTTTTCTACGCAAGTCATTTCCATAGGTGGCATAAATTGCCCGTCGGGCAAAACAGGCAAACCATCTCTATTTCCACTAATGCCAGCAAACTTTTCTACGTAGTCGTACCATGGTTCAATCTCTTTATAACGAACCGGCCAATCTACAGCAATGCCATCCTTGGCATTGGCTTCAAAATCTAAATCGCTCCAACGATAACTCTGACGACCCCATAATAAAGAACGACCACCTACATGGTATCCCCTGAACCAATCGTATCTTTTTACTTCAGTATAAGGGCTTTCAGTGTCTTTTACCCACATACCATAAGTTTGCTCATTCAAAGGATAATCACGATCGAGCACCTGGTTTTGCGCAATCATTTCCTGCGTTTTTCTTCCGTGGTGCGGATAATCCCAAGCCTCTTTTTTGGCATTCACGTAGTCCTTTACATGCTCAATATTGCGACCCCTCTCGAGCATCAATACTTTTAAGCCCTTCTCTGTTAGCTCTTTTGCAGCCCAGCCTCCGCTGATGCCGGAGCCAATCACAATCGCGTCAAAATTTTGTTCAGCCATGTTGGTGGTTTAAGCGTTGATAGATGATTATAAAAATTTAAATATTGCAGATGTCAATTGCTTTTTTAAGTGAGCCTATTTTATCTTTTGCAATAGGAATAAACTCTTGCGCTACATAGCCTGTAAATCCAGTGGCAGCAATGGCTTTCATGATAGCAGGATAAAATAATTCTTGTGAATCATCAATCTCATGTCTACCAGGAACACCCGCAGTATGATAATGACCAATATACTGCGCACTCGTTTTAATGGTCCTAATCACATCCCCTTCATCAATTTGCATATGATAGATATCATACAACAACTTGAAATTTTCAGATCCAATTTGCTTGCACAATTCAACACCCCAAGGTGTTTTATCACACATATAGTCTTTATGATCTACTTTGCTATTCAATAATTCCATGATAATGGTAACCCCTCTTTTTTCAGCAAGCGGCATGATTTTCTTTAGGCCATCCGCACAGTTTTTTAACCCTGTAGCATCGTCCATACCATTTCTATTGCCACTAAAACAAATCAGGTTTTTGTACCCCGCATCGGCTACTAAATTGATATGCTCGGTGTAATTTTTGATTAGCGTGCTATGGTATTGAGGGTCGTTCCATCCCTTTACCAGACTGATTTCTGCACCATTACACATGGTAGACACCATGCCATGTTTTTTTAGTATTGGCCAATCTTTCGGACCTACTAAATCAATACCAGTGATTCCTAATTTCTTTGCTTCAATACAAAGATCATCTAAGGATAAGTCACTGAAGCACCAACGGCAAACAGCGTGATTAATATTCCCTTTCATAGTTGTTGAAACAGTAGCACAAGATGCTAAAGATGGAATTAACGGAGCCGATGCCACAGCAACAGAACCGGTAATAATGTTTTTTATGGCAGAGCGCCTATTGGACAAATTTTTCATACAGCAATTAGAACCCTAATATAATTATTTGTTTGCATCAAAACACCAGGAATTTTATAAATCCTTCAATAAGCCGAATGATTCGGTAAACAGATTGCAACAATGATTAATAAGAGTTAAATGAATATAATCGGGGAGAATGTTTAAATTAGTGCTCCTTTAAAAAAACAAATCACAATAAAAAAAATACTATGCCTAGAAAATTAAGAATGGGAATGGTGGGAGGTGGTAAAGATGCGTTCATTGGCGCTATCCACCGTTTGGCAGCCAATATGGATGGACAAATTGAATTGGTATGTGGTGCATTAAGCATCAACCCAACCATTGCACAAGAGTCAGGTGAAATGTTGTATTTACCCAAAGATCGCATTTACCTTACTTATGATGAAATGATCACCAAGGAAGCTGCACTTCCAGCAGACAAACGCATGGACTTTGTTACGATTGTAACGCCCAATTTTGCGCATTTTGCACCAGCCATGATGGCATTGGAGCATGGATTTCATGTAGTGATAGAAAAGCCCATCACTTTTACATTAGAAGAAGCTAAAAAATTAAAAGCCGTAGTTGCTGAAACAGGATTAACCCTTTGCTTAACCCATACTTATTCAGGATACCCAATGGTTAAACAAGCCAAAGCGATGGTAGCAGATGGCGCTTTAGGAAAAATTAGAAAAGTGTGGGTAGAGTACCCGCAAGGATGGTTGAGTAAACTCAGCGAAAGAGAAGGCAATGCACAAGCAGCTTGGAGAACCGATCCAAAAAAATCGGGCAAGAGTGGAAGCATGGGAGATATAGGCACACATGCAGCCCATTTAGCAGAATATATAACAGGCGCACAAATCACCAAACTATGTGCAGACCTAAATACAAAAGTAGAAGGTCGTTTATTAGACGATGATGGATCGGTGCTATTGCATTTTAGCAATGGAGCATCAGGTGTGTTAATGGCTTCCCAGGTTGCAGCAGGTGAAGAGAATGCATTAAAGATTCGTGTGTATGGAGAAAAAGGAGGATTGGAATGGGCGCAGATGGAACCCAATACACTCATTGTAAAGTGGCTAGAAGCACCTATGCAAGTATTGCGTGCGGGGGCTAACTATACCGATCGCTTATCTAGTTTTGCTACCAGTAATTGCAGAACGCCAGGTGGACATCCAGAAGGATATTTAGAAGCATTTGCCAATATCTACAAAAACTTTACTGCGACCGTTCAAGCAAAAATAGATGGCACCACTCCTACTAAAGAACAATTGGATTTTCCAGGAGTAGAAGATGGAATTAGAGGCATGGCATTTATAGATAATGTAGTTGCTTCTGCACAATCTGATTTAAAATGGACTGAATATAAAATCTAAATAATGACGAATA
>JAGOGG010000140.1 GCA_017996795.1 Sediminibacterium sp.
CAAGATTTGGCTTACTCTTTCAATTTCTGCCTCCCTTCCAACAATTGGATCCAATGTTCCCGCTTCGGCTAATTTGGTAATATCCCTTCCAAAATTATCTAACACAGGTGTTTTGCTTTTTGCAGCACCAGGTGCTTGTTTGCCTGGTCTGGATTGTTGAAAGCCAGAACCTTTTTTCTCTTCATCAAAATCATCATCACTGTCTTCTGGAAATTCACTTCTTGGAGGTGGATTTGAAGTGCCAACCATACCCAATTCATTGCGGAACAAATCGTAGTCAATATCGAATTGATTCAATATTTGAGTGGCGATATTTTCTTTGTTTTTCAAGATACTCAACATCAAATGCTCCGTTTCTACTAGAGGGCTTTTCAAAGCTTTCGCCTCTAAAACCGTTACCCTAATTACTTTTTCTGCTTGTTTCGTTAGTGGAAGACTGTTGATATTGGCAATATTTTTACCCGTTTTATCTTTAACGGCTAATTCTACTTCTTTTCTTAGTTCATACAGGTCTATATTCAGCTGTTTAAGTACTTTAATAGCTGTATTATCCCCATCTCTAATTAAACCAAGCAATAGATGCTCAGTTCCAATAAAGTCATTCCCTAATCGAAGTGCTTCTTCCCTACTAAAGGAAATGATCTCTTTTACCTGTGCTGAAAAATTATTATCCATATCTTATTTGGATTTATACAATTATAACGAATATTTTTGAGTGAAGTTGTGCTGTAATTGTACACAGAATGTTAATTACCTTCTATATGCTAAATGTCAAAATTGATACCAAGGAAAAATTCACGGTTCTTACGCTGGAAACCGCCGATATATCTGCAAATATGTCAGCAAGTTTGACCGATCAATGCAAAACAGTGCTAAATTCTCCACAAAAAAACTTGGTATTGAATTTAGAAAATGTTGAGTCAATGGAAGTTGAAGTATTAGAAGCATTAACTGAATCTCAGCAGTTTTTTTATGAAAATAGTGCTTCGTTTGTGATTTGTGGTATTAAAGAAAAATTGGAAGCGTATTTAGATCAAATGGAAGTATTGGAAATGTGGAATATTACCCCCACTGAATCTGAAGCTTGGGATATTGTACAAATGGAAGAAATTGAAAGAGAATTACTCGATGGCGACGATATTAATTTTGAAAACCACCCAGAAGAACCTGCTTAAAGATGTATTCATGGTGGAACAAAATTGGTATGCAGTATTAGGCATTACTTCCTCAGCAACAGCAGCTGAAATTAAAAGAGCGTTTAGAAAACTAGCGCATATATATCACCCAGATAAAAATAGCACCCCTGTTTATTTTGAACAGTTTAATCAAATTAAAAAAGCGTATGAGATTTTAGGGAATTGGGAATCCAAACGTTTATATGACCAATCAATACAACTAGAAGGAAAATCAAATTATTCTCGAGCCCCCATACAAACTGTGCAAGAACTGATGCATTATTTTCATTTGCTAGAAAGAGAAATGCAACAAACCGATTTCAGATTTATTAATTACGATCGTATAAAATGGAAACTCAACCATCCATTATTTTTACCCTTCATTAAAGAAATGATCCAATCAGGTAGTTTACAAGAACAACAAAAGCTCTTAAAGCAAATAATATATGTCTTACAGTTTTTACCTTATCATGATGTAAAAGCATATCAACCAAAATTGGATGATTGCTTTATTGATTCTACGTTAAGAATCAATATTCACCAACTGATGAAGGAGAAAAAAATGGATGCACAATGGAACCAATTTAAAATTCCACTAGTGGCCATCATAAGTGCTTTGGCTTGTTGGGGAATTTTTGTATTGTCCAAATAAAAAATCCCAGCTGCAAAGCAACTGGGATTCGCAATCAAATATAAATTCAATCAGTTATTTGCTACTAATGTAGAAGATACGGTGTTGGTAGGAGCCCATGGTGATGGGGTTACTGAACCTCTTACGATGATTGTATAAATTTTACCAGCTACAGCAGTCATAGGTTGCGTTCTGATTACAGCATTAGTTGTTGCATTTCTAATTTGAATGCTATAGGATGTACCCAATAATGTAGCATCTAAAGCAACAAAACTGGTAGCGCCTTTAAATGCAATAGCAGCAGGATATAATGCAGTAGTGGCAGTTCCAATGAAAGCATTTACTGTAGGTGCATCTGCACTTGCATGAATGATTCTTAAATGCGCTTTATTAGCTGCAGGAGTGGTTAAATTATCTTGAATCCAAACCAGTTCTGCATTCTGCAGTTTGTTTACAGCCAACAAAGTATACCTAGCTGGTTGATCACGCAAATCGGTCACATTGTAATTGTTTGCTGAAAAGACGGTTTGTTGACCAGCAATCGTAACACGAATTGCTTTATTACCTGGAGTAGTACTATTGTAAATCGTATTTGAACCGAAGGCAATTGGTAAAATATTTTGTTTTAAATCGCCTACATAAAAGTCTAATCCCGCTACAACATCTGGAGCAGCATTCATAAACATATATTGGGCGTAACCTGGATTAGCTGGATCTTTTGCACAACTCGTAAAAAGCAATACCGAGAATAAACCAGCTATGAATAATATATTTTTTTTCATAAATATCATTTGTTAGTGTCAATTAATAAGTGGCCATTACGGTTAAGCCTCTAGACATAGTTCCAGAAGTTGATTGGTACCTTCCTCTGAAAACTACATTGTAGGTTCTTTTTGCATTGAAAGTCATTCCATTAAAAATAGTTAATGCTGTGGTAGTGCCAGTGGCTCTTACTTCCAAAGTATCCGATAATCCAGAAATATGCGGAATATAGTTAGATGCAGCCAAAGGAGCAATATTAGAAGCAATATTGGCTCTCTTTCTTCTTGAATAAAGATCTACATTAGGAATAGCAGAAGAGCTATAAATAATATTCACAAATTTCACATTCGATGTTGTATCTGAAGGAACAGTAAATACATCATTTTGAATTATTGCTTTTACTGCATTACTGGTATCATAAGTGTAAACTGTATAAAATTTACCTGCGTCAAATGTTGCAGAAACACTTACTGGAGTTTGTAATGGAACAGCAGCACTATCATACACTCGAATGGTTCTTGCTCCTGGTAAAATAGTAGCAAATGCAGTAATAGTTGAAGCCCCTGGGAATACCCCACCCATACCCAAAGCTGTACCATTCAATCTTTCACCGTCTACAGAAATAAAATTTCTTGCAGCAGCTAAACTTCCTGGTACAAATCGAATGAATGCTTTATTTTCTGTACCGGCAGATTCAGTGGCTCGGCCATCAAAATCCTTTTTACAAGCAGTGAATAAACCAATTACTGCTATTATTGAAAAGAGTTTCATTTTCATATTTTTCATTTTAATCGTAGTAATTAAGGTTTAGAGAACCATTGTTCTAGTGTATGATAATCCAATGCTATAGCACCTATTCTAGTCAATTCACTTACATTGTATAAATATTCAGAATTGTATCTTGGTCTGGCTCTTTGTACCAACTTCCCGTTATTATTGGCAAATAAGTTAATACCTGTTGGCACTACTAAGTCTGCATAAACTGGAGTGGTTTGTCCAGCTTCAACATCTGTGTAATGAAACCTTCTCATATCAGTCCAAGTTTCATGCATGCCATAACCATATAAGGCAATGTATTTCTGCAACATGATATGAGATAAAGTCAAATCATTGGCTGCAGGAACAACAGTAGTATTTGCTAGGTAAGCATCTCTTACGGGATCGGTAATTACACTAGCAGCAGGTACAGCTGATCCATAATTGCTCATTAATAAATCGAAGCTTAATCTTATTCCATCTACATAAGCAGTTCTAGCAGCTGCTTTATTTCCTTTTCGGTATTGTGCTTCTGCTATCATGAACTTTATTTCACTTGCAGTGATAATTGGGAAAGGAGAACCATTCTTAAAAATATACCTACAATCTGCGTCTGAAGTGGGTGCTGCAGTTGAAGTGAAAACACTGCCCCAAAAATTTCTTGGTTGATCATTAACAGCTAATCCACTTGTACCAGCGTTAGGTCTCGCACCTCTAAATGTTCCATTGGTATTTTCCCGAATAATATATGCAGCTCTTGGGTCCACTGCGCCTAAAAATCTACTATTAGTACCCGACATTAAATTAGCAATGAATTCGGTTTGTCTCATAGACCCCACATTCCCTCTTACTGGTCCAAAGAAATTAGAAGTACCTGTGATTCCTGTATTCGCAAAGCGCAAAGTAGCGTTATCTGCATTCACATTCATGGCAAGGTTTGCATAGAATATTACAGAATCTGCATTATAAGAAGCTTTGTTGCTTAAATGGTTAAATGAGCGAGCCATGACTGCATAAACAAATTTTTTCCATTTGTTCACATCTCCATTGTAAAAATAGGCATCGCCCTTCGCTAAGTTCACTGGACTTGCACTATCACCCGTATTATTCAAGTTAACGATTGCTCTTCTGCAAATTTGTCTAACTGTATCATAGACTAATGATTGATCATCGTATTTAAATACCAATTGATCTGCCCTAAACGCCTCTCTTACAATAATATCTCCATACATTTCAGCAGTGGTTAACCAGCTCCAAGCTGATATAGCTTGGCCTACTCCCACATAATCCCATTTCTTTTCTGTTGCAGACCATTCCATCATTCGTTTAAGGTTCTGGCCCATACCATAATAGTGCATGGCCCAAATTGAACCCATTAAATCACTAGCACCAGTTGCTCCTGCCATTTGATCAAAAGCATTACCAGTAGTATTGGTAGCCCAAAACTGCACATATCGTCCTACTTGCATCCCATCATTCTGCGTACCATAGGCAGATCCTGCAGCTGCAGAACTTCCTCCCATATTACTAATGATACCAGGTAATAATGATTCAACTGGTACACGCACACCAGCATTAGGATTGGCAAAAGCCTCGTCTAATTTTTTCTGGCAAGAAGAAATGAGTAAACCTGCAAAAGCCAGGGTTACCAGTGTTTTTAAATTTATATATGATTTTTTCATGTTAGCTATTTTTTCAAGTTAAAAACCTACTCTTACACCAAAGTTTACACCAATAGGTGTTGCAAGGGTTCCGTAATCAAAACCAAATGCCCCAACTCCTCTTGTTGCAGCAGTGTTTCCACTTACTTGAGGATCAGCACCCATATAATTGGTAATCAAGAACAAATCGTTTCCTGTGATAAAAATGCTGGCAGATTTAACGCCGTTTAAGTTTCTTAATGCACGATCTGTTAAAGAATAACTTAACGTAATATCACGCATTCTTAACCAATTCACATTTTTCTGAATAAAAGCTTCTTCAGGCATTGATGATGCAGTATAATATGCATCGTTGTAAGCTGGAATTACAGAAATGGTATTTTTTGTTGGAGTTGCAGTATTAGCAAATGCATCATTTAAGACACCATCAATTACTCTTGGAGTGAAACGGTCAGCCGTTCTATTGCTTCTACCAATACTGGTTAACAACATTTCATTGGCGTTAAAAATATCTCCACCAATCTTTAGATCCCATAAGAAACTCAAACGCCAATTTTTATAACGAATAGAATTTTGAATTCCTAAAGTGAATGCAGGGTTTCTATCTCCTCTTAAACTAAATCGACCATCGGTCAAAGGGAGCCCTGTTGATGGG
>JAGOGG010000141.1 GCA_017996795.1 Sediminibacterium sp.
GAATGGAGTAAAGTAGGAACTGCTTTTGCTGGTGGCAATGGCATAGGAAATGGAGCAAGTCAGTTTGGATTGCCCATGGGCGCATTTGTAGATCCTAAAGGGAATGTATATGTAGCAGATGCAGTAAACCATCGGATTCAATTGTGGAAGCCAGGAGACTTGGTGGGCACAACGGTTGTTGGAGGAAGAGGAGAAGGAAATGCAAATGATCAACTCAATTATCCAACAGGAGTATTCGTGGATGTTGCGGGTAACATTTATGTTGCAGATCAAAATAATCATCGAATACAATATTTTGCAAAAGGTGCAACCATAGGAACTACTGTTGCTGGTGGTTTGGGTGCTGGCAGTAGTACGTATCAACTAAATTTCCCCGCCAGTGTTTTTGTTGACAGTTATGGCAATATTTATATAGCCGATGCGGGCAATCATCGAGTACAAAAATGGACCAATTCTGGTTCTCAAGTTAAAACGGTTGCCGGAACAGGAATACCTGGAGGTGATGGGGTTAGATTAAATAATCCACAAGCTGTTTATGTAGATCAACGAAATAATTTATTTGTGGCTGATGCAGAAAATCATCGCATCATGTTTTATGATCAAACCAGTTTGGTCGGAGCAGTTGCAGCAGGTAATCGTGGTCCGGGTACATTGCCGAATCAATTAAATTTCCCTGCTGGTATTTTTGTGGATGGGAATAGCAATATGTTTATTGCAGATAGAGGAAACAATAGAATTCATAGATGGGCTTTGTATGATACCGTAGGAACCACTGTTGCAGGATTGGCCAATGGAAGTTCTGGTTCTGCCTTAGATCAATTGCAATTACCCAATGCGGTGGGCATAGACTTAGCAGGAAATATGTATGTGGCAGATAGTAGAAATTATCGTGTACAAAAATATACCATCACTGCTGGAGCAGATACTGTTTTACAAACAGGAATTTCTGGTACTTATACTGCTTTATCTGCATCGTTCTCTGGTTGTGTTACTGGTTCGGGCAACGCGTTTGTAGTTGTAGCACCCAATTTGAAAATTAAAAATGATACCACAGCCATTTGTGAGGGTGGACAAGCCAGATTAATCGTTACGGGTTCTAATAATTATAGATGGACTCCATCAGCAGGGTTAAGTGCAACGAATAGAGATACCATTATTGCAAGACCTTCTGTAACGACTAAGTACACGGTTGTTTCTTCCATCGGTAATGGCTGTAATTCTACTGCAGACGTTACTATTACTGTTTATAAAAAACCAGTATTGAATATTATCAGTCCAACTTGTGTTACCAATGAACCAATGAAATTATTGGCCAGTCCTAAAGTAAAAAATGTACTATGGACGCTCAATACAGATACATTGGTTAATTTGAACACCAGCATTAGTAAAACAGCTGAAACAGTTGCTGGTAAACTAGTTGGTGGAACAGACTCTACTCAATTTGGTAGGCCAAGCTTTGTGTTTGTAGACGAAAAGAAAAATATTTATGTATGTGATCAATGGAATCATCGCATTCAGAAATGGTTGCCTGGTGCAAAAGCTGGAATAACTGTTGCAGGCGGAAGGGGTGCAGGTAATAGATTAAGTCAATTGAATAATCCGACGGGTATTTTTGTAACAGCAGAGGGCCTTTTATACATTGCCGATACAGACAACGATCGAATAATGGTTTGGAAAGAAGGAGATACTACAGGAACTGTTGTAGCAGGTGGAAATGGAAGAGGTATCAAACCCAATCAATTGTCTTACCCAACAGGTGTTTTTGTGGACGCTTATGGATCAATATATATTGCTGATGCATTAAATGCTAGAATTCAACTTTGGATTAAAGGAAGCATCGCAGGCAAAACAGTTGCAGGTGGTAATTTCGCTGGTGCAGGCGCCAATCAATTGAGTAACCCATTGGGTGTTTATGTAGACCAAAGAGAAAATATTTATATAGCAGATTCCCAAAATGATCGAATTCAACGTTGGAAATTAGGAGATATAAGAGGAACCACTATTGCAGGTGGAAAAGGAAAAGGGAACAATGCCAATCAAGTTGTTTCTCCAATTAATGTGTTTCTTGATGCAAACAATCAACTAATTATTACTGAAGGTGGTACTGCAAATCGAGTGAAAAGTTGGACAGTTGGTGCAGATTCAGGAAAAGTAATTGCAGGTGGAATTGTAAAAGGAACCAGTGCCGATCAATTGGATTTACCAGGAGGTAGTTTTGTGGATTTAGATGGGAATTTGTTTGTTGCTGACATGAATAATTTTCGTGTTCAAAAATATGCTCCAACAGATACAATTTTTTCTATACAGCCAAAATTGAAAGGAATCTATAAAGCTTTGGCTACCAGTTTTAGTGGCTGTTTAGCCGGGTCAGATGACTTTAGATTAGACAGTGGCTTTACTCCAGCTAAACCTGTGGTATTTGATATACAATACTGTTTAAATGAAACAGCAAGACCCTTGGGTGCGTTAGGCGATAGCTTGCTTTGGTATACCAGGGCAAATGGAGGAATTGGTGCAACAACCGCACCAACACCCATCACCAATACAGTAGGCTCTGCAACTTATTGGGTTTCTCGAGTAAATACTTTAGTTGGATGCGAAAGTGTTAGACAAAAAATTACGGTAAATACCAAACCATTACCAGGTGCAACTTTAGCCATTTTAGGGAAACAAAATATATTACCAGGTGATACCACTCGATTAACTGCATCTGCAGATTCAGGAAAAGTGATCAGCAAAATTTTATGGTATCGAAATGGAACGCAGTTGGATGCTATTCCTGATACAACGAATAAATTATTTGTATTTTATTCTACTATTGGCAGATATAATATTGCAGTTACGGATACTAATCTCTGTACTTCCATTTCCGACACGATCGATATTCGGGCTGATTTAACCACTGAACAGCAAATCTATTTTTTCCCGAATCCGGTAACCAATTCAGCAAAAATTATATTTACTCCTTTAACCAATAGTAGTACTTACCTCAAAGTAATATCTAATAACGGAGTGATTATGATTAATAAACGTGTTATCACTGGAACAACAACTGGTAATTTCGTGTACGATTTGGAATTGGCTCAATTGCCCAAGGGGATTTATAACCTCGAATTAGTTACTGGTGCCGGAAGAATTATTGCCCGAAATAGGTTTGTGAAACTCTAATACAATTCCTGCAACATCTTTTGTACTTTTGGCTCATGACAATAGAGCAAGTAAAATATATGAGGGATCGCGTATTGGTCCTGAGGAGGTTTCTTTGACGTTGATAATAGACAATACAAAGTAGAAACCGATCGACAACTTTCCCTTTCACCAGGTTTTTGGGACGACAATGCCCGAGCAACTTCGGTCATGAAAGAAATTAAAGTAAATGAATACTGGCTTAAGCTGTACAAACAGTTAGAGAATGCAGTAGAAGATTTTGTGCTTTTATTTGAGTACTGGAAAGCTGGAGATGCAACAGAAGAAGAAACAAAACATGCATTTCAGTCTGCACTTACACAAATTGAGGAAGCTGAATTCAAAAGCACGCTCAATAAACCGGAAGATGAATTGCCTGCTGTGCTTCAAATTAATCCTGGAGCCGGTGGAACAGAAAGTCAAGACTGGGCAGAAATGTTGCTCAGAATGTATAGAATGTACGGAGAGAAGCAAGGATGGAAAGTTACTGAACTTGATTTTCAAGAAGGAGATGGTGCAGGTATTAAAAGCGCCACTTTGCAATTTGACGGAGACTTTGCTTACGGTTTTTTAAAAGCAGAAAGTGGCGTGCATCGCTTAGTTCGTATTTCTCCATTCGACAGCAATGCAAGAAGACATACTTCTTTTGCATCTGTATTTGTTTATCCCCTTATAGACGAGAGTATAGAAATAAATGTTAACCCTGGTGATTTAGAATGGGCTTTCTATAGAAGCGGAGGAAGTGGAGGGCAGAACGTAAATAAGGTGGAAACAGCTGTTCGGCTTAAACATATACCTAGTGGTATAATAGTTGAATGTCAGCAAGCAAGAACTCAGGGAGAAAATAGAGAGTTGGCAATGAAAATGTTGAAGAGCAGATTGTATGAAGAGGAGTTGAGAAAAAGACAAGAAGCCATTGATGCCACTAATGCTGGGAAGAAAAAAATTGAATGGGGAAGCCAAATAAGGTCTTATGTGTTTCACCCATATAAAATGATAAAAGATCATCGAACCGATTATGAAGTAGGCAATATAGGGCCAGTAATGGATGGGGAAATTGATGGATTTATTAAAGCCTATCTAATGATGCAACAAGAAAATAATTAAATTATAATTATGTCTTTGGAACTGGAACAACCTAATTTATTTGAACAATTTGAATTATTAATTCAAAACGAAGATACCCTTGAAATAAGGGAATTTTTGAATGATCAAAATATTAGTGATGTTGCAGATTTAATAAATGAATATCCAGAATACGAAGCAAGAATTGTAGCCAATATGGCTATTCATAGGGCAGCTAGTGTATTTAAAATCTTAGATATTGCTCAACAAAAAGATATTGTAAAAGAATTGCCTTCTGCTAAAACAGCAGAGTTGCTCAATGAATTGCCAGCAGATGATCGTACAGATTTTTTAGAAGAATTACCTAAAGCTGCTATTAGAGATTTAATTAAATTATTGGATCCCGAAGAAAGAAAAATTACCCTTTCTTTATTGGGGTATCCAGAAGATAGTGTGGGCCGATTAATGACACCTGATTATGTATATGTGTATTTACACAATACCATGTCTGAAGTGTTCGATACCATTCGTAAGTATGCAAGAAATAGTGAAACAATCGACGTCATTTATGTAATTGATGAAAATGGATTATTAATTGATGATGTAAGAATTAGAGATATTATTTTAGCATCTCCTGAAAAAAGGATTGATGAAATAATAGATGGGAGAGTAGTATCTCTACAAGTAAATGATGACCAAGAAAATGCCAGCCAAGTCTTTAAAATGAATAACCGGGTGGCTTTGCCCGTGGTAGACGAAAACAATATCTTATTGGGGATTGTAACCATTGATGATATGCTGTGGGTAGCCAATGAAGAGTTTAGTGAAGACATGCAGAAAATGGGAGGTACCGAAGCCTTGAATGAACCCTATTTAGATATACCATTATTAAAATTGTTCAGAAAACGCGTTGGCTGGTTAATCATCTTATTTATAGGAGAATTACTTACTGCAACAGCCATGGGACATTTTGAAGATGAAATTGCCAAAGCATTAATATTGGCCTTATTTGTTCCCTTAATTATTTCAAGTGGAGGTAATAGTGGATCTCAAGCATCTACCTTAATTATCCAAGCGATGGCAGTTGGAGAAATTTATATTTCCGACTGGTGGCGGGTATTGAAAAGAGAAATTATAAGTGGAATATTATTGGGATCCGTATTGGGATTGTTGGGATTTTTTAGAGTAGCTATTTGGCATTCTATTATCCCGAATGTATATGGTCCGCATTGGGCAATGATTGGCGCTACAGTTGGCTTCTCGCTTATTGGGGTAGTCTTGTGGGGAACTTTAACTGGCTCTATGTTGCCCATCTTATTAAAGAAACTAGGTGCTGACCCAGCGGTATCTT
>JAGOGG010000142.1 GCA_017996795.1 Sediminibacterium sp.
TAAAATGTTGCCCGCCAAATCCAGGGTTTACACTCATTAAACAAACTACATCAATATCTTGAATTATGTCACTCAATAATTGAACAGAAGTATGCGGATTTACCGCTACGCCCGCTTTCATCCCCATTGATTTGATTTCTTGAATATTTCTGTGTAAATGAATACAAGCTTCAATATGGACAGTTAAAATATCTGCACCTGCTTCCTTAAATGCAGCAGTATAATTTTCTGGCTTTTCAATCATTAAATGAACGTCACAAACTTTTTGGGTTGCTTTTCTGATATGGCTTATCACAGGCAGCCCAAAACTAATATTTGGAACAAATTGCCCATCCATTACATCTAAATGAAACCAATCTGCTTGGCTATTATTGAGCATATTACAATCTTGTTCAAGATTCAAAAAATTAGCACTTAATAAGGAAGGAGCAATTATGGGCATTAGGCGTTATTTTTAATTGAATGCAAAAGTAAATTGTTTAGCAGGTATTTGAAAGCTATTCATTAACTAATTCTGTGACAATTTCCTGACAATACTAAGCGGCAATAAATCTAATTTTGCATTTCATTCAAACCGATATGAAAAAAATTGTCCTTTCTTTAGTCCATTTTTTTATTGTTATTGCTCTTTCAGCACAACCTCCCATGGTAAATACACCCGCAGTTGCTGGTGATACATTGCGATTTGTTGGTGAAAACTATTTCAAAAACGTGCAACAACTCACTTTTGGGGGAGACAATGCTGAAGCTTATTGGAGTTTCGATAGCAAGCATATTGTTTTCCAAAGAACCAATCCAAAAGAAGGAATTAATTGTGATCAAATTTTTGTTGGTAAAGTGCCCACAAAGGCAGGGGAAAAGTTTGAATACAAATTAGTAGGAACAGGTAAAGGAAGATCAACCTGCGCTTATTTTATGCCAGATGGCAAACATATTATTTATGCATCTACCCATGAAGGTGGTGCAGATTGTCCTCCTGTGCCAGATAGAAGCAAGTATGGCAATAAATACATTTGGCCTTTGTACAACAGTTATGATATTTATATGGCCGATTTAAATGGTAAGATTGTAAAAAAGTTAACCAATGCAAAGGGGTACGACGCGGAGGCAACTTTGTCTTACGACGGTAAAAAAATGATTTATTGCAGCGACAAGAGTGGAGACTTAGAGTTATATATCATGGACTTAGCAACTGGTAAGGAAAAGCAAATTACCACTGCATTGGGTTACGATGGTGGTGCATGGTTTAGTCCTGATGGAAAGAAAATTGTTTGGCGTGCAAGTAGACCAAAATCGGATACAGAAGTAAAAGAATACAAAGAATTATTAAAGGAAGGTTTGGTAGCGCCAACCAATATGGAAGTTTGGGTAGCGGATGCGGATGGATCAAACGCTAAACAAATTACTAGTTGGGGACAGGCCAATTGGGCACCCAATTTTACCCCTGATAGTAAGGGAATCATTATTTCTAGTAATCACGAATATCCAAGAGGGTTTCCATTTAATATGTATTTGGTAGACTTGGAAGGAAATAATAAGCAAAAAATTAGTAGAGATAAAGGCTTTGACGCTTTTCCGATGGTAAGTCCGAATGGAAAGCGCATCGTATTTGGTTCTAATAGAAATAATGGTGGCACCCGCGATACCAATTTGTTTGTTGCTGATTGGGTTCAGCAATAGTTCAATTTTGTTTGTTTGTTTGGTTAGAATGGTTTGCGCAATAGCGTAAACCATTTCTGTTGTATCTTGCTTCAAAATATTTTTTATGCAAACCGGATTTGTACATCTTCATAATTTATTGCGTTGGATCATTGTTGTTTTGTTGCTTGTGTCAATATTTAAAGCATACACAGGTTGGGCTTCAAAAAAAGCATTTGCAGCAGCGGATAAAAAAGTTTGGTTGTTTACTATGATTGCTTCCCATATAACACTGTTGCTTGGTTTGTATCAAGTTGCAATGGGGCGTTATGGAATTTTTACCACACAATTACCAGAGGGTACTTCTTTCATGAAAGATAAGTTTTATCGTTTCTTTTGGATGGAACACCCAATTACCATGATTGGAGCGATTGTATTTATCACGTTAGCACACGGGATGTCTAAAAAATCAGTTTCTGATGAAGTGAAATATAAAAAAGCATTTTACTTCTTTTTAATTGCAGCAATTTTATTGCTTGCAGGTGTTCCTTGGCCTTTCCGTGGTGAAATCATTGGCCGACCTTTGTTTCCTGGTGCATAGAAGTTTAAAAATCATCCCTACCTTTTTTTAAACTTATTGTCTTTAAAATCGATTGTATGCCACATTATATAAAGTTGGGATCCATTCCTCATAAGCGCCATACCCAGTTTAGAAAACCAGATGGTGGATTGTATTCAGAGCAATTGTTTTCTACTGAAGGATTTAGCGACGATTACTCTTTGTTATATCATATTCATCCTCCTACACAAATTATTCATACGGATGAACCCATTGTGGTAGCTCCAAAAGTGGCAGAGGAAAAAATGTTGAAGCATCGAAGTTTTGAAGGCTTTAACATACAACCCGAAGCAGATTATCTCAACAGTAGAAAAGCGGTTTTGGTAAATAACGATTGTCATATTGTATTGGCTGCTCCGCAGCAAAGTATGACCAGTTATTTTTATAAAAATGCAGATGCCGACGAATTGATTTTTATTCATGAAGGAACAGGTAAGTTGCTCACCCAATATGGTCAATTGGTGTTTTCTTACGGAGATTATATTGTTATTCCTAGAGGCACTATTTATCAAATTCATTTTGATCAACCTGAAAATAGATTGTTCATTGTAGAAAGCTTTAGCCCATTCAGGTATCCTAAAAGATATTTGAGTAAGCATGGGCAGTTATTAGAGCATTCCCCTTATTGCGAACGCGATATTAGAGGTCCTGAAAATTTGACAACTATTGATGAGAAAGGAGACTTCTTAATTAAAACAAAGAAGAAAGGAGTGTTGTATGGTTTGCATTATGGAACTCATCCTTTTGATGTAATTGGATGGGATGGCTGTTGCTATCCTTATATATTTAGTATCCACGATTTTGAGCCCATTACTGGAAGAGTACATCAACCACCGCCAGTGCACCAAACTTTTGATGCACATAATTTTGTGGTTTGTAGCTTTTGTCCTCGTTTATACGATTATCATCCAAATGCCATTCCTGCTCCATATAATCATAGTAATATTGATAGCGATGAAGTATTGTATTATGTGGCCGGAGACTTTATGAGCAGAAAGCATGTTACCAGGGGGATGATTACTTTACACCCTGCCGGAATTCCCCATGGGCCTCATCCTGGCGCTGTTGAAAAAAGTATTGGGAAGAAAGAAACCCAAGAATTAGCAGTGATGGTAGATACTTTTCATCCACTTCAATTAACCGAAGAAGCTTTAGGTATAGAAAATCAAGGTTATACGATGAGTTGGGCGGAATAATCAAAATATTCCTTAACTTATGGCTTAAACGATTGCTATATGATTAAATTCAACGACATCAAAATTGGAGATTACATGATGGGTGAGTTTGAAGGCAAGCTATGGGAAGGAGAAGTAACTAGGTTAAATGGGGACGAGAAGCAAGTGTGTTTACTTACATCCGTTCAAGAGTTTTGGTTTTCAACCGATCATCTGCATCCAATTCCTTTGGATGAAAAAGCACTCTTAAACTTGAATTTTACTAAACAGGCTGCAGATGATGGCTCTGTAAAGTATTCAAAAGGGGCATTTAGGTTAGTCGCTCCCAAAGCCGACGATTTTTCGTCTATTGAAATGTGGTACAGAGAAGACAGAAGGCATCATCCTAATGTGCACTTTGTACACCAATTGCAAAATCAATATTCAGATATGGTCAAAATTCATTTGACCAGAGACCCAATGTAAGGATTGGGAATTTTTTTCAGAACCCTAAACGGATATTTTTTCAATCAAATATTTAAACGCCAGTGCTCGAGTGCTGGCGTTTTGCATTATTTTTGCACCCGAAAATGTCTTGTTTTGGCCATTTTGGCTGTGGAAAACCCCTTTTATTGATTTTTTTTCCACATTTTCAAGAGTTTTTTCCCCTTATTTTTCATAATTCGGTTGTATTCTAATATCTTTGCAGCCCCAAAAATAGTATGTCGAAACAACCATTGATTAAACAAGACGGAGTAATTCTGGAAGCATTAAGTAATGCTATGTTCAGGGTTAAATTAGAAAATGGTCATGAAATATTGGCCACTATTTCAGGAAAGATGCGGATGCACTATATCCGAATTTTACCGGGGGACAAAGTAGGGGTGGAGATGAGCCCTTACGATTTAAGTAGAGGAAGAATCATTTTCAGATACAAATAAGTAGCTGAAAATGGGTAGACTGAAAAAGTAGAAAGGAACGTAACAGGAATATAACAGTTAAACAACCAAACAATGAAAGTAAGAGCTTCCATTAAAAAACGCAGTGCCGATTGTAAGATCGTGAAGCGCAAGGGTAAATTATTTGTGATTAACAAAAAGAATCCTCGCTTTAAGCAGCGTCAAGGATAATTAGATTAATCAAATTAACAGCATAAAACAATAATAATATGGCTCGTATTGCCGGTATTGATTTGCCAAAAAACAAAAGAGGTGAGATTGGTTTAACCTACATTTTTGGTATTGGACGTTCAACAGCTCAGTATATCCTTGAAAAAGCAGGTATTGACTTTGATAAAAAAGTAAACCAGTGGAACGACGAAGAGCAGACTGCTATCCGTAATATCATTAACAATGAGTTTAAGGTAGAAGGTGCACTTAGAAGTGAAGTATCTATGAGTATCAAGCGTTTGCTAGATATCGCATGTTACAGAGGTTTGCGTCATCGTAAAGGACTTCCTGTTCGTGGTCAAAGAACCAAGACCAATAGCCGTACCAGAAAAGGTAAACGTAAAACGGTTGCCGGCAAGAAGAAAGCAGCTAAAAAATAAATAGTTAGCCCGAAGTAATCACTTCGGGCTTTCTTACATAAATAAATCCTCTGTATTGGATCTCTTTAGTTTTAAAGAGGGAGATGCAAAGGTTCCGTTCCAACGGATTTTTTTTTAACCATCCCTTCGGGGGAAGACTACCTAAAAAAGCAAAAATGGCTAAACCACAAAAAGCGCAGAACAGTGCAAAAGCTGCTGCCAAGAAAAGAGTAGTAAAAGTAGATGCAGCCGGTGAGGTTAGAATCTCTGCTACTTTCAACAACATCATCATCAGTTTTACCAACAAAACCGGTCAAGTAATTAGCTGGAGCAGTGCTGGTAAAATGGGTTTCAAAGGTTCAAAAAAGAACACTCCTTACGCTGCACAAATGGCTGCTGCTGACGCTGCTAAAGTTGCAATGGACGCAGGCTTGAAGCGTGTTGATGTATTTGTAAAAGGACCAGGTGCAGGACGCGAAGGAGCAATTCGTTCTATAGCACAATCAGGTATTGAAGTGACTTCTATTAAGGATGTAACTCCTATGCCACATAATGGTTGTCGTCCTCCAAAACAAAGAAGAGTATAATAACCCTAAGCCCCAATAGGGGTAGTGGAAAGAATATTGAGCCACAAGGTTTCATTTATCAAAAGGTTGCCCGATT
>JAGOGG010000015.1 GCA_017996795.1 Sediminibacterium sp.
TTTATAATTGTATAAATCCAAATAAGATATGGATAATAATTTTTCAGCACAGGTAAAAGAGATCATTTCCTTTAGTAGGGAAGAAGCACTTCGATTAGGGAATGACTTTATTGGAACCGAGCATCCATTGCTTGGTTTAATTAGAGATGGGGATAATACAGCTATTAAAGTACTTAAGCAGCTGAATATAGACCTGTATGAACTAAGAAAAGAAGTAGAATTAGCTGTTAAAGATAAAACGGGTAAAAATATTGCCAATATCAACAGTCTTCCACTAACGAAGCAAGCAGAAAAAGTAATTAGGGTAACGGTTTTAGAGGCCAAAGCTTTGAAAAGTCCTCTAGTAGAAACGGAGCATTTAATGTTGAGTATTCTCAAAAACAAAGAAAATATCGCCACTCAAATATTGAACCAATTCGATATTGATTACGATTTATTCCGCAATGAATTGGGTATGGTAGGCACTTCAAATCCACCTCCAAGAAGTGAATTTCCAGAAGACAGCGATGATGATTTTGATGAAGAGAAAAAAGGATCTGGTTTTCAACAATCCAGACCAGGCAAACAAGCACCAGGAGCTGCAAAAAGCAAAACACCTGTATTGGATAATTTTGGTAGAGATATTACCAAATTAGCCGAAGCAGGAACATTGGATCCAATTGTTGGAAGAGAGGCAGAAATTGAAAGAGTAAGCCAAATCTTGAGTAGAAGAAAGAAAAACAACCCTATTTTAATTGGTGAACCTGGTGTGGGTAAAACAGCGATTGTAGAAGGATTGGCGCTAAGAATTGTTCAAAGAAAAGTAAGCCGTGTACTATTCGATAAAAGAGTGATTTCACTAGATTTGGCGGCATTGGTTGCTGATACCAAATACAGAGGTCAGTTCGAAGAACGCATGAAAGCCATTATGAATGAACTTGAAAAGAATAGAGATGTAATTCTATTCATAGATGAAATTCATACCATTGTTGGTGCTGGTGGTGCAAGCGGCTCATTGGATGCATCCAATATTTTCAAACCTGCATTAGCTAGAGGAGAATTGCAATGCATTGGAGCTTCTACTTTAGATGAGTATCGCATGTACATTGAGAAAGATGGTGCATTAGATCGTCGTTTTCAAAAAGTATTGATTGAACCACCAAGTGTAGACGAAACCATTCTGATATTAAACAATATCAAATCTAAATACGAAGATTTCCATAATGTTCATTACGGTGATGATGCAATTGATGCTTGCGTAAAATTGAGTGATCGTTATATGACCGATCGTTTATTGCCCGACAAAGCCATTGATGTAATGGATGAAGTGGGTGCTAGGGTTCACTTGAAAAACATCAATGTTCCCGAGACCATTGTAGAACTAGAGAAAAAAATTGAAGAAGTTAAGAACGAAAAAAACAAAGTAGTGAAGAGCCAGCGTTTTGAAGAAGCTGCTTCATTAAGAGATACAGAAAAAAGGCTAGGGGAAGAATTAGAAAAAGCCAAAATTCAATGGGAAGAGGAAAGCAAGAATAAACGTTATCCAATTACAGAAGAAAATATTGCAGAAGTCATCAGCATGATGACAGGTATTCCTGTAAAGCGAATGGTTCAAGCTGAAACCGAGAAGCTTCGTAGAATGAGCGAAGACATGCGGGGGATGGTAATTGGCCAAGACGAAGCCATTCAAAAAGTGGTAAGGGCTATTCAAAGAAATAGGGTAGGATTAAAAGACCCTAAGAAGCCCATTGGTACTTTTATTTTCCTAGGGCCTACTGGTGTGGGCAAAACTGAATTAGCTCGTTCATTAGCACGCTATATGTTTGACTCAGAAGATTCTTTAATTAGAATTGATATGAGTGAGTACATGGAAAAATTTACAGTGAGTAGATTGATTGGCGCCCCTCCAGGATATGTTGGTTATGAAGAAGGAGGTCAGCTTACTGAAAAAGTAAGAAGAAAACCTTATTCAGTTATTCTATTAGATGAAATTGAAAAAGCACATCCAGATATTTACAATATTTTATTGCAAGTATTAGATGATGGGCAATTAACAGATGGATTGGGACGTAAAGTTGATTTCAAAAATACCATGATCATCATGACCTCTAATATTGGGGTTCGTCAATTGAAAGAATTTGGTGACGGTGTTGGTTTTGCTACCGCTACTAGAATGCAGAATGCGGAAGAAAACAATAAAGCCGTTATTGAGAAGGCTTTAAAGAAAACATTCTCTCCAGAGTTCTTGAATAGAATTGATGATGTTGTCGTATTCAATTCACTTACTAAAGAGAATATCTTCAATATTATTGATATCCTAATGAAAGGTGTTTCTAAACGCCTATTGAATCTTGGATTTGAATTAGAGTTAACAGCTGAAGCAAAAGACTTTATTGCAGAGAAAGGCTATGATGTTCAGTTTGGAGCTAGACCACTCCATAGAGCTATTCAGAAATATTTAGAAGATCCTTTGGCAGAAGAAATCATGAAGATGTCAATTAAACAAGGAGATGTATTAATTGCAGATTTAAATAAGGAAACCAGCTTATTGGAATTCAATTTTAAATCTAGAATTGAGGAAGAAGAGGCTAAAGCAGAATCTTAATAATATTGTCAATTCATTTAAATCCCGGTAACAAATGGTTATCGGGATTTTTTATTTGCCCCAACGATAGCTTTTCAGGTCAATTCCTGCTAAATCTAATACTCGATCTACCACAGTTGCAGCTACTTCTTCTATTGTGGTTGGTTTGCTGTAAAAAGAGGGTGTTGCAGGACAAATAATTCCACCAGCCAATGTGATGGTTTCCATATTTTTAATATGAATCAAATTGTAGGGCGTTTCTCTTGCAACTAAAATCAATTTTCTTCTTTCTTTCAAAATAACATCTGCTGCTCTGGTTAGTAAATCGTCGCTTATTCCGGCAGCTATTCTACCCATGGTTCCCATACTACAGGGTACTACAATCATTGTATTGTATTGGGCTGATCCTGATGCAAAGGGAGCATAAAAATCTTGTTTCTCGTAAAATGAAAAAGGGTAATTGGTATATGACTGGTTTCCCAACTCGGTTTCCCATACATCTTTGGCATTTTTGCTCATTACAATACCTACGGCTTCGTATTGTTCTGGATACAGTACTAATTTATCTAGAATGCCTTTGGCATAAATGGAACCACTTGCACCGGTAATTGCTATGATGAGCTTATTCTTCATATTGTACTAACAAAACTAAGTAGGAAAGGTTAAAAAAAACCCTCCTTGTTGGGGAGGGTATTTCTGTTTTATTCATTTTAGCTTATTTGTACATGATTTCATAGTACTCATGCGCCATTCTATTACTGTCGAACTGGAATCTTACATCACGCATACCATTTTTCATGATTTGTCTCCAAGTATCATGGTCTTCATAATACAATGGGATGATTTGTTGTTCTAAGATTTCATATGCCTTATTCAAATCATACTCATCTTGATCATGAGTAGTCATATTGGCATAATCTGCTTTAGGAACCACAAAACCATTGTTTCCATGATTCACGAATTCTGGTATCCATCCATCATCTGTAGAAAAGTTAACTGCTCCATTCATAGCTGCAGTCATTCCACTGGTACCTGAAGCTTCCCTTGGCACACGTGGATTATTTAACCAAATATCAGATGCTTGCTTTAAACGCTTACTCAAAGCTAATTCGTAGCCAATCACCACAGCCACATTCTTGTAATTCTTACTTAAATGCACCAAGTTATTGAATTGTGAAATAGCTGGATAGTCTACAGGATAAGGTTTACCAGCCCAAATAATTTGAACTGGATGTTTAGTATTACTCAACATTTTCTCAAAACGCTCCATATCATAGGTAAGCATATCTGCACGCTTGTAGCCCGCAAAACGTCTTGCCCATACAATGGTTAACACATTGGGATCAAATACCTTACCTGTTTGATCGGCAACAATTTCAAATGCACGCTTTTTCAAGAACTTTTTTCGATCGTCGTACACTTCGTCATTGCCTTCTTCCATGGCACGATACATTTGCTTATCTGCCCAATAACGCCAGTTCTGTGCATTGGTAATGGAAGTGATGGGACAAATACCTTCGTAGTTCTTCCACATTTCTCTACTCACTTCACCATGCAATGCAGAAACACCATTCGCTTTTCTTGCGAACCTAAGTGCGGCTAATGAGTGATTAAACTGATCATCGGTAATACCAGTCAGTTTTCTTACTTCATCAATACTTAAGCCACAGAAATAACTCATTTTATGACACAAATAAATGTCATGCTTTTCGTTACCAGCTTCCTCTGGAGTATGGGTAGTGAATACTAAATGTTCTTTTACTTTTTGAACGCTTTTAAATTTATTCAACAAATAAAATGCAGAAGAAATACCATGCGCTTCGTTTAAGTGATAAACGTCTGGATTAAAGCCTAATTCATCTATTAGCTTTGCTCCACCCACACCCAACAAAATAAATTGTGCCACTTTAGTTGCAACATTGGCATCATATAAACGATGGGTAATTGTTTGTGATACATAGTCGTTCTCAGGCAAATCAGTACTCAATAAAAATAGGGGAGCACTGTTAAAAGTTTCCGGATTTAAATAGTACGCTTTAACCCAAACTGGATGCTCATGAATCAATATCTGAAATTTAATGCCAGTATCTTCTAAGAAACTGTACATTTTTTCCATAAAAGTTACTTGCAATGTTTGATCTTGGTTTCTAGCCTGATCATAGTATCCATATTTCCATAAGATACCCACTCCAATCATGTTTTGACGGAGTTCGTAAGCGCTGCGTAAATGAGAGCCAGCAAGGTATCCAAGACCTCCGCTGTATATTTTTAAAGGTTGATGTATGGCGAATTCCATAGAGAAATACGCAGCTTTTTTAGCGTATTGCTCATTAATTTGATAGGGAACTTGGTAACTTCTAAAATTCATTTTTACTTGTTTGGTTAATAATTGGTAAGGCAATATAAGCCTAAAAAATGATAATGTAAATTATACACTAACTAACGTTTATTCACTTTCTTTTTCCTTGGTTCTCGTTTCTTAGTATAACGGTCATCAAAGAAACATTTGATGCCTCTATGATTTCCACAAGAACCTTGTTCCTTAATTTTTAATTGATTTGAATTAAAAGTAAAATCAATTAAACATGGATCTCCATTTTTAGAATACAATCCCTCTGCAGGTTTAATCAATTTAAATTCCCCTTTTAGTTCTCCTTTACAAGCACCATTGCTTTTCTCGAATAAGATAAAAAACAAATAAGTATTCAGGTCTTTTCCATCTCTTATAGAAACATAATTGTTTTTGTCTTTTATATAATCACCGCTGAACTTATTTAATTTAGGCAAGGTATCAAGGGGATTAATAACAGCGGTTTTGGCTGGGTCTTCATTAGAATCATTAATCACCACCATAAAAAAGCCCGCATCGTTGTACACCCATCCAGCTCTTGTAAACAACATCTCATTTGCATTTCCCATTTTTTCTCTACTAATCAAAAAAGTAGGCTCTTTATTGATAGATAGAGAGCGATGGTATTCTGTTCCCTCAAAATTGTTCAATAATTCTTTACTGGCAAGAAATTGATTTTTCTCGTTTGCAACTAAAACTACTAGTCTTTTCTTCTTTTTGTTTTCTTTAATAATGAACAATAAATATTTTTCTTTCTCTTTATCAATTAATCCTACTGGATGAATAGTATAGATGGTTTTTTTGCCCATGATATTGCTAAAAGCACTGTCCGGGTAAAATTGTAAGAATACCTCTTTACCAATCACCAGTGTATCTGCTTTCGTGTCTATATTGGTATCTGCCACACTAAAGGGCAAGGTCATTGGTTTAAATGCAGCCAAAAAATCCTTCTCTTTAACCGTTGTTTTACCAGATAAATCAATTGGATCTGATTTACATCCCACCCAGATAAATAACGATAACAATATGATTACTAATTGATTAGCAAATTTCATTGAATGCATATTTTCATAAAAATAAGGTTTTTGGAGGTTGGGTTTATAATTGTTTGCATTTCTTCATTTTAAATTTTAGATTTGTCTAAAAATATTTTTAAACATGCCTTTTACTGCAGCGGAAGAAAATTATATTAAAACCATTTTTCAATTACAATTAAATGAGGGAATGGTGAGTACTAATTCTGTTGCTGCTACGCTAGAAACTTCAGCAGCATCCGTTACCGATATGCTCAAAAAACTAAAGTTGAAGAAGTTATTGGTCTATGAAAAATACAAGGGATTTAAATTAAATAATGAAGGCAAAAAGACTGCGCTTGAAATCATTCGAAAGCATCGACTTTGGGAAACATTTTTAGTGAATATCCTGCATTTTAAATGGGACGAAGTGCATGAAGTAGCTGAGCAATTAGAACATATTCAAAGCAATCAATTGATCAATCATTTAGACGACTTTTTAGGGAATCCACAATTTGACCCACACGGAGACCCCATCCCTGATTCAACGGGTAAAATGCCGGTATTATCTCAAATTAATTTAACCAAGTTCCCTCTACATATTGAAGGCGAAATATGTTCTGTTGGTAGTCAATCCTCAGACATGTTGTCTTTATTAAGTCACAAGCATATTGAAATTGGTTCAAAAATTTGTGTAGAGCAATTTTTTGCATTTGATGAATCCATTGATGTTAAAATCAACAACAATATATTAGTTAATATAAGTGCGAAACTGGCGCAGCATTTATTCGTTAAAAAATTAAACTATGCGAGTTAGCAATGTGGAACAATCGTTAAGTGAAGTTCATGAAACAGTTGATACAACTTTACCCAGAAAAGGCTGGAAAAGAATACTGGCATATATTGGGCCAGCATATTTAGTAAGCGTTGGATATATGGATCCAGGCAACTGGGCTACTGATTTGCAAGGTGGGGCAAAGTTTGGATACCAATTGATTTGGGTACTCTTAATGAGTAACTTAATGGCTTTGCTTTTGCAAAGTTTAAGCGCTCGTTTGGGAATTGTAAGAAGAAGAGATTTGGCTCAAGCAAATAGAGAAACCTATCCACCGCTTGTTAATTTCTGTTTATATATTTTGGCAGAATTAGCCATTGCTGCATGTGATTTAGCAGAAGTGTTGGGGATGGCTATTGGTATTCACTTATTAACTGGATTACCCATACTATGGGGCACAATCATCACTGTATTAGATACTTTCTTATTCCTTTTTTTACAGCGTTGGGGAATTAGAAAAATGGAAGCATTTATTATTGCATTGGTGGCCATTATTGGAATGTCTTTTTTAGTGCAAATACTTATTGCACAACCTGCAATGGGAGAGGTAGTAGGAGGTTTGGTGCCTGGCTTTTTAAACGATGGTGCTTTATATATAGCAGTAGGAATAATAGGTGCAACAGTAATGCCGCACAATTTGTATTTACATTCTGCATTGGTTCAAACAAGGAAAATCAGCCCTGATAAAAAAGGGATTAAAACAGCCATAAAATATAATTTAATTGATAGTACCGTTGCATTAAATGCAGCATTTCTAGTGAATACAGCCATATTGGTTTTAGCTGCCACTGTTTTTTATAAAACTGGCAATACAGAAGTAGCAAAAATTCAAGACGCACATCATTTACTAGAACCCTTATTAGGCTCTGCTTTGGCTCCCATTCTATTTGCTGTTGCACTAATTGCGGCCGGTCAAAGCTCAACCATAACAGGTACAATGGCTGGTCAAATTGTTATGGAGGGCTATTTACACCTCAGAATTAATCCATGGTTAAGACGATTACTTACTCGTTTAATTGCCATAGTTCCTGCAGTTTTAGTCATTGTAATTTATGGGGATGAAAAAGTAGACGACTTATTGATTTTTAGCCAGGTTATTCTAAGTCTTCAACTGGGATTTGCCGTAATTCCACTGATTCATTTTGTAAGTGATAAAACTACCATGGGAGACTTTGCCATCGGCACTAAAACCAAGATTTTATCTTGGCTGGTTGCAATTATTCTTGTTTTCTTAAATGTGAATTTGGTGGCCGACGAAACCATAGCCTTATTTCATACTGATATTAGTTGGATTGCCAAAGCAGGAATCATTTTAGTTATTCTTTTATTTATTTGGTTATTTGTTACCATGACTTTTTATCCATTGCTCAATAAGAAAAAGAAGCAGTTAGCCGATATGCTATATGGTGAAGCGGTATTATTGGAAAATTTAGCCATTAATAAGGTACAAAAAATTGCTATTGCACTGGATTTTACTAAAGCAGATGAAAAGTTAATTGCGCATGCCTTAGCGCAAGGAAATACGGAGGTAGAATACCAATTAATTCATATTGTGGAGAGTGTTTCGGCAAGGTATTCAAACTACTCAAGTGATGATGCAGAAACCAGAAAAGACACAGAGCGTTTAAACAGTTATGTGAGTCAATTAATTCAGAAAGGGTATAAGGCAACCGCCATGTTGGGATATACCCATCGGGTAAAAGAGATTGTGCGATTAGTAAACGAATCGAATGCAGAAATGTTGATTATGGGTGCACACCGTCACAGCGGCATAAAAGATTATGTTTTTGGTGAAACCATTGAAGATGTTAGACATCAATTAACCATCCCTGTATTAATTGTGAATGTTTCTGAAAAGGCCATTCCCCAATAATGTAATATATTTACAACTTCAATTCAACAAAATAAAACAAACTATGGCCCAAAAAATTAAAGTTGCAAATCCAGTAGTTGAACTGGATGGTGATGAAATGACTAGAATTATCTGGAAATTCATTAAAGACAAGTTGATCTTACCTTACCTAGAATTAGATATAAAATATTATGATTTAGGGATGGAATACCGTGATCAAACCGATGACCAAGTAACCATTGATGCTGCACATGCGATTAAGCAGTATGGTGTAGGAATTAAATGTGCTACCATTACACCAGACGAACAAAGAGTAAAGGAATTCAAGCTAAAACAAATGTGGAAGAGTCCCAATGGTACTATCCGCAATATATTAGATGGAACCGTTTTTAGAGAGCCCATTGTTTGTTCTAATGTGCCGAGATTGGTACCGAATTGGACTGCACCTATTTGTATTGGAAGACATGCTTTTGGGGATCAGTATAGAGCAACAGATTTTGTGACAAAAGGAAAAGGAAAGCTTACTGTAAAGTTTGAGGGTGAAGATGGAACTGTTCAAGAATTTGAAGTGTATAATTTCAAAGGAGATGGAGTTGCACTAGCCATGTACAATACCGACGAGAGCATCAAGGGTTTTGCTAGAGCTTGTTTTAATCAAGCATTGTCTAAAAAATGGCCTTTATACTTATCTACCAAAAACACCATTTTAAAGAAATACGATGGTAGATTCAAAGATATTTTTGAAGATATCTATCAAGCAGAGTTTAAGCAATTATTTACAGAAGCAGGTATTACCTATGAACATCGATTAATTGATGATATGGTGGCATCTGCACTAAAATGGAATGGAAATTTTGTTTGGGCATGTAAAAACTATGATGGCGATGTACAAAGTGACACTGTTGCGCAAGGATTTGGTTCTTTGGGATTAATGACGTCTACTTTGATAACCCCCGATGGTACCGTAATGGAAGCAGAAGCTGCCCATGGCACTGTTACACGTCACTACAGAGAGCACCAAAAGGGAAATCCAACATCCACCAACCCTATTGCTTCTATTTTTGCATGGACAAGGGGATTAGAATTCCGTGGTAAATTGGATAAAAATGAAGCCTTAATTAATTTCTGTACCACTTTAGAGAAAGTATGTGTAGATGTAGTTGAGTCTGGTAAAATGACCAAGGATCTTGCTGTTTGTATTTATGGAAACAAAGTAAACCACGGAGAACATTATTTATATACAGAAGAATTCTTAGATGCAATTGATACCGAGTTAAGCAAGCGTCTTGCTAATTAACAAAACTCCTTATCAAATAAAAATCCCGGTAGTTGAATAAACTGACCGGGATTTTTTATTTCTTTTTTTATTTATTAGACTTCAACCCAAGTATGGTCTGCTAATAATTTAACAGAAGATACAAATTGTTTGAATGGACCATGGGTTCCCCATTCTTGCGGAGCTACTAAAGAGAGTAAATGGGTATTATCTCTTTTTTCATACAAATGATATACTTGACCAATTTGAGGCTTAAAATTCAGTTTGGCTTCGTAAATAATCATACTTAGCTCTTTACGTTTTCTAATTTCCTGTGCTTGCCTTGCTAGTAACTCAATTTGTTGCTTTATTTGGTCCAATTGCATATTGGTCTGGTCTTCCATTGCACTAAGCGCTTTGTGCTTAATAACACCTTCCTTAGTAGGCCTTATGGCAACTCCTGCAACAGAGGCAGAATAGGGAAGTACACTCAACTGTTTATGGTATACCTCAATATTTTTAAATTCCTTGCCATTCTTATCAAATCCTTCTTGTGTAATCTTCATGTAGCCGTTTGGCATGATCTCATGAATCACATGGAGTACTTGCAAATTGTCTTTGTAAAAAAGGATATTTAACGTTGAAGCATTGCTGATGTTTGCTTGAACTTGATTGGCAATTTCGTTGGATTCTAAAGCAATTAACTCCTCATTTGGAACGATTCGATACTGCGTGTAAAATGCTTCATTATCTAAACTGACCCAATTAATACTAATACTTAATGCTTGTCCATTTTCTATGCTTTCGATTTTATAGTTACCGCTTTTAGGCGCAACTCCATTATCAAAAACACATTTTTCCGGAAATAACTGCCAGCTAGCTAAAAAATTATACGCTTGTACCATTCCAAATTATTCTACTGTAAATTCAATATTAATAGTGCCCCATCTTAAGGCAACTTTTCCTTTGTTAGAGATACTATATTCTAATTTTTCTGAAGATTCCTGTGCAACGGTTTGATTCACCATAATTCTTAACGCATCATCTGCTTCTTTGTATTGGAAAGCACCCCATTGTTTCCATGTTTTATTGAAAATTAAGGTAGTGCCTTTTTCATTTTGCAAAGTGAAAAAAGCATACTTGCCTGCTGGTAAGAGCTGACCATTCACCTTAATGTCTTTACTAGTTTCAAAAACAGTTGCATCGTTTGCACCTGCTCTCCAAACTTTACCCATCATGGGTTCAATGTCTTTACCAGGAGTTCTACCCTTTAGGGATGGCTGGCTATACTTGATACTAAGGGCTGTTCCATTTGCTAAAACAGCAGAAACTTCAGCAGCTGGACTTGGTTTTGGCTTTGGTGCAGTTTGTGCATGAAAAAGAGAGCATACCAAAAGAAGATGCTGCAACTAAAACACTGAGGATGATTTTTTTCATAATTAATGTATTTAACGTATTTAGAGATAAATGGTTCAGTCTAATTTACAATAACAAAATCAGGTTTACGTATTAAATCTGTTTGATACCTGAATCTTAAGTTGGTGGAGAAGCTAATATTCCAACTATTCATATTTTCAACTACTTTGGGAAAATAATATGCTTTCAACTCCATAGTTCCAAATACCAAATTTTCATTGCGGCTCCTTAACCCTGCTCCAAGTGCGCTATAGACAGCTCCATCTGCAGGATCTAGGGCAGAGAGTTTTAGATAAGATAAATTCGAAAACACAAATGGGGCAAAATTAAATCCAACCAATTTGAATGTATTATAAAAAACCGACTCTGCATTAATGGTTACTCGGGCAGTTCCATCAATTCGAGTATTTCGAATATTCGGTATACCGTAAATACTTGAAACTCTTAAGGGGTCATTCAATCGAATGAATTTTTGAAAAGTAACACTGCCACTTAAAAAATGTCGAACAAACCAATTCCTTTTTTTCAATTTCTTTAATGGAGTGATTAATTCAAGACTTGCCAGAGCAGAAATGTCTTCTGCTTGATTTCGATTTAGATATCCACCAGATTTTAATGTATAGTTTAAAAATGCTTTATTATTATTGAAATAACTACGTTGGTATTCGAACCCAATATAAAACCTAGATATATCTTGTCTGTCTGCCCAACCACCCGTAAAGGATAAGCTGAATCCTTCCGGAAGATCTTCATTTCTTCCAAATCCATAAATAAAATTGGTATGGTAAAAATCTCTTTCAAATACTGTATATGAAAACAACAATCCAGTTACATCATTGTATCTACTATCATATAATGTTTGCAATGTATCGGGACGAAGGGTAAAATAACGATGCAAAACACGTGCAGACAAGATGTTTCTTTTTCTTGTTCCTAAATTGTCTAGCATCTGTTCTTTTGCACCTAAACTATATCCCAACCATATATCTGCATTGTAAAACCCATATTTCAATTGTTGATTGTATAAAGAGTCGGAGGAATAGGCATTTTGTGTGTTATTTACAGACAAATCAAAACCACCAGTGTAAGGGTGATAGGGGCTTACTAAAGGCAATTCACCTCTTAAAAAATAACTATTCTCTTCTCTTTTAGCTGAGTTAAATGCTGGCCTTTCAAAATTGATTCCAGCTGCAACATTTAAAAAACTGCCTGCTATATTCCTAGAGAGAAACTCGATTCCGTAGGAATATTTCGGATTTCTTTTTGTATCGAATAATTGTTGAAATTTTAAACGATTGCCCGATCCAAATATATTGTCATTATTAATTTCCAAATCAACCATATTGGTATTTATTTCAGAAACACTGCCCCCAATTGGAAATACATCTTTCACAAGAATTAATACATCTACTTCATCCAGATTGTCTTTAATAGGCACAATTACAATTCTTGCATCTTGCAAAAAACTTAAATCGCGTAAGAATTTTTCATTATCGGCAAATAAATTAGGGTCTACTCTTTCCCCAGTTTTAAAAAATAAGTTCTTTTTAACTACTTCTTGTTTGGTGCTAATATGCAGCTTGTTACCAAGCTGATTAAAAACATTGGAATTATTTAAACTGGTATCATTTACCAGTTTATTAAACTGTAATTTATTTATAGAAATAGAACGAATGAATTTTCCCTCAAATGGTTCAAATTCTGCTGCATTTTTCTCGGCAGAATTTTGTTGAATATTTGAAATTGGATTAGAAATAGAAATGGATTTACCTAAAGCACCAATTAACCCTTTTTTAGTTGATAAAAAAAAGCTGGTATCGTATTTATTTATTTGTGCATTTCCATAAAAAGGTAGAATAACAACCAATACAAATACGACCAATTGTAATGGGATTGTTATTTTATTGCACCAATTCATCTTGACAATATTTCTAAAATTAGATACTAATTTGAATAATTCACAATTTGATGCCGCAATTGTAGAACTAGCTCAATCTCAGTTGTAGTGATACCACTACAAAGCACAAATATGTATAAATATTTAGTAACCTACTGATTATTAATTATAACTTAGAATCAATTAAAATATCTTAACCAAGCATTAACGAGTAATGAAAAGCAATATCCCCCTAAAATTGTATTCTGGATTAGGTATTTCCATATTCTTGGTATTAATGGTAGGTTATTTTTCGATCAATACACTCAACACCCAAGTTGAGAAAACCACCCATTTAATTAAAATTAAAAAGTCAATCAGCGATATTCAAGACTTGCAATACAATATTTCTCAAATGAGAAATGCCCGATTAAACTATTGGGTTACGCAAAATGATACCGCTATTACCAATTATACAATTTCGGCAGCCAGTATTAAGCCAATCATGGTAAAACTCCACCTAGAATTACCTGAAAACCCAACCACCATAGATAAAATAAATTCTTTAGACACTGCAATTACCCGATTGAACTTGTTTTGGGACAACTCTAGCAAACTTTTACTTGGTCAAAACCATACTGAATTAAATAATAAAATAATTGCGGAGGGCAAATTAGTAAGAAGTGTTTTAATACTAATTGATCAAACAAAAAGAGGACTGGTATACGAGCTAGATTCAACAGAAAAAAGCATCAAGGAATCATTTGAGATTTCTACCAAGGTAATCGTAGGCGGGGTAGTACTTTTAATTGTAATTGTTTTAATTCTTGTAAATGCAGTGGTTGCTACTTTAAAAAGTAGATTCAGATCTGAAAGGAGGTTAAAAGATACCGTTGTAAAAATGGAAGAGATTAATCTATTGGCTGCGGAAAAAAATAAATTATTAGAAGGGGTTAGTTATATCAATGACCATATACAGAAGTCTCATTCATTGGAAACACTATCGAATAATGTTATCCGATCTGTGGTGGGATATTTAGAAGTTCCTGCAGGTGTAATATATATTAAAGATGAAAATGCAAACTTCTTAGACATGACAGCAGGAGTTGCCATTTCCTCCGATGCTAAAATTAGTTTTAAGTTAGGGGAAGGCATTATTGGTAACGCCGCATTACAAAAAGAGGCAGTGAGTATTTCAGATGTACCACCTGATTATTGGCATGTGGAAACTTCTCTTGGAGACATGACAGGTAAGGGCGAAATATTATGTATGCCATTATGGTTAGACAACGATTTAAAAGGATTGATTGAATTAGGCATTTTTGGAAAGTTTTCTACACATCAAAAAAACTTATTGGAGAATATTTCACATAATGTTGCTTCAGCCATACAGGCTCAACAAGCCAGAGCTAAGATTAATACCCTTTTAGCAGAAGTGCAAGAGCACAAGGAAAGCTTAGTGAATCAGCAAGAAGAACTACGACAAACCAACAATGAATTAAGCAGACAAGCCCACGAATTGCAAGAAACCAGCAAGTATAAATCTGAGTTTCTAGCTAATATGTCACATGAATTAAGAACGCCTTTAAACAGTGTGCTGATCTTGGCAAAACTATTATCAGATAACAATCCCAAGAATCTAACCCCTAAACAAATCGAATATGCTTCTATCATTCATAGATCAGGAACAGACTTACTAAAATTAATCAATGATATACTAGACCTCTCAAAGATTGAAGCAGGTAAAATTGAATTGACTATTGAAGATATTAAACCAGAAACCATTATAACAGATTTACAGCAGTTGTTTAATGTGGTGGCTTCACAAAAAAACATTCAATTTACAATCACCCAAGATGCATCAATTCCAGCATTTATTAGAACGGATATTCAACGTTTAGAACAAATTATTAAAAACCTATTATCTAACGCATTTAAGTTTACCCCAGAAGGAGGGAAAGTATCTGTTGAAATTAAACGATTAGACAATTCCAATCCCCAAAAAATCAGCATATCAGTAAAAGATAGTGGAATTGGAATTTCCGAAGAAAAACAAAAATTGATTTTTGAAGCATTCCAACAAGCAGATGGCTCCACCAGTAGAAAATACGGAGGAACTGGATTGGGATTGTCTATAAGCAAAGAATTAGCCAAACTTTTAGGTGGTGAAATTTCAGTTCAGAGCGTAGAAGGGGAGGGCAGTATATTCAGTTTAATCATTCCAGAAGTTACCAATAACACTTCTGAAGTAACTAAAGAAGAATTAAAAACCAGCGCCGCTCCTTCGCTCAATAATATTGAAGAGCAAGACAAAGTATTAGATGACCGAAACAATATTAACGAAGAAGACGAAGTTGTACTAATTATTGAAGATGATGTCAATTTTGCTACCATTGTTAGAGACTTCGCTAGAAATAAAAAGTTTAAAACAATTGTGGCACTCCAAGGAGACGAAGGTTTATTATATGCAAAAAAGTATCCTTTAAATGCAATAATTTTAGATGTTCAATTGCCAGTTTTAGATGGATGGTCTTTACTGAAAATTTTAAAAGAAGACAAAGATACCAAGCATATTCCTGTTCATATCATATCTGCTTTTGACGACAATCGATTTAATGATGGTGGTGCATTGGCCTACGTAAAAAAACCAATTAATTTAGAAGGACTTGATTTAGCATTCTCCAAAATTAGCCAATATTTAAAGCAAAATTTTAAGACAGTATTGCTTATTTCATCGGACAATTTCAAGGATAAAAAACTTCAACAGCTCTTTCAAGAGAAATATAAAGAAGTTTCATTTATTACTACATCTACCATTGAAGATGGTATATCAAAAACGAATCATATTCATTTTGATTGTATAATAGCTGATTTAGGAGACGACACAAGCAAAGGGATAAAATTAATGCAGGAATGGAAGCCTCAATTAATTGAGCAAAAAATACCTGTTATTCTTTTAATCAATAATAGTATTTCAGGTGAAGATGAAATAAGATTAAAAACTATATCTGAGACTGTTGTAAGAAATACTGCATCGGCAACCAATAAATTAATCAATGAAATTGAGCAATTCTTGTATAAATTAAAACAGAATGAGGGTCAACCTAATGAGGATGTTCAAGAGCCTAAAAATTTAATTGAAAATTTAGAAGGACGAAAAATATTGATTGTTGACGACGATATGCGTAATGTTTATGCGCTTAGTACAGCTCTAGAGTCTGAACAAGCAGAAATAATTAGTGCCGCAGATGGTAAAGAGTCTCTTGAAATGCTGAAACTTAACCCCAACACCCAATTGGTTTTAATGGATATCATGATGCCTGAAATGGATGGATATGAAGCTATGCGACATATAAGACAAACATTAAAACTAGACCGGCTTCCCATTATTGCATTAACAGCCAAAGCAATGGCAGGGGACAGAGAAAAATGTATTGCTGCCGGGGCATCTGATTATATAACTAAGCCTGTAGACATTCAAAAATTACTGACTTTAATTAAAGTATGGTTATCTAAATAAGTGTAATACAATTAAAATGATATGGAACTATTGAAAAGTAATGAACATTTTCTGATTTTATTGGTAGACGATCGACCAGAGAATTTGATTGCATTAGAAGAAATTTTAGATCAACCTGGTCGGAGTTTTATAAAAGCCAATTCTGGAAACGAAGCATTAAAATTAGCGCTTAAACATGAAGATATTGGATTGGTACTCCTAGACGTTCAAATGCCTGACATGGATGGCTTTGAAGTAGCCAGAATGCTCAAATTGAATAAGAAAACGCAACACTTATCGGTCATTTTTGTAACAGCTATTAGTAAGGAAGAAAAATTTGTATTAAAAGGTTTTGAAGAAGGCGCGGTTGATTATTTGCAAAAACCATTAGATATTAATATTACCCGAGCAAAAGTAAACGTATTTGAAAGGCTATATTTTGCCCAACAAAAGCTTAAAAATAGTCTACTAGAAATTGAATTAGTCAATAAACAATTGGAAAGATTTGTATTTATTGTTTCCCATGATTTGAAATCGCCGATTGCAACAATTGCAATGTTAGCAGACATGATGCAAAAAGATGAAATAGTAAAAAATGAACCTGAGTTATTAGAAAATACCAGCATTATTTATAGTGCCGCCAGTAAACTAACTGGCATGATAGAATCCATTTTAGATTACTCAAGAAAGAGTTTAAGCGAGCAAACGATTGAAGACGTTGATAGTTTTAAACTGGTCAATGAAATCATTCAAATGTTGGTTCTGCCTCAAAGAGTCAATATCATGATAGATGCCAATTTGCCCAAACTCAAAACAAGAAAAATAAAACTGCAACAGGTTTTTCAAAATTTAATTACCAATGCAATAAAATACAATAACAAACCTAACCCAGAAATACAAATTGGTCTTCATGCTGCATCTAATGAGTTTTATGAATTCTATGTTAAGGATAATGGCCAAGGGATTTCAAAAAAAGACCACGGCAAAATTTTTAAACTTTTTGAAACAACCGATAATAAATCATCTGGAGAATCTAGTACTGGGGTGGGGTTGAATTTATTGAAAATACTTGTAGAAGAACAAGGGGGTAAAATAAGGGTAGAGAGCAGCCCAGAACTGGGAAGTACTTTCTTTTTTGAATGGCGTAAATAACGACTTATTTTTTTGCTGCCAACCAAAAGTATCCAACTATCATGGATAATACTGAGCTGACCAATACAGCTATTTTAGCAATATCTTGAACCATATTATCTTGGAAGGCCAACATGGATATAAAAATACTCATAGTGAACCCTATTCCCGCTAAAATGCCTGCCCCTGTTAGTTGGTGCCAATTGGTTTGAGATGGAAGATTTGCCCATTTTTGTTTAATCATCCAATAGCAAGCCAAACAAATTCCGAGCGGCTTACCAATAAATAAGCCAGCCATAATCCCCCAGGAAAAAGAATGGTTTAGCGCAGCTAAGCCTTCTTCGGGAAAAACAATGGCAGTATTAGCCAATGCAAACAAAGGCATAATAATAAAGTAAACAGGGGTATGAAACTGAAGCTCTAACTGGGCCAATTGTTTAACAGGAATTGTAAATGCGAATAATACGCCTGCAACTGTTGCATGAATTCCAGAATTGAACATTGCATACCAAAGTGCTAACCCTAAAACCCAAGTATACCAACCAATTTTTACTTTGTTTTTCTGAAACGATAAAAGAATAATCATAATTATTGCACTCAACAACAAATACAATAGTTTTAATTGACCTCCATAAAACAATGCAATCACAATGATGGCTCCCAAATCGTCTATAATAGCCAAAGCAGTGATAAAAACCTTTAATGCTACTGGAACTCTATTTCCTAATAAAGAAGCAATCCCTAGCGTAAATGCAATATCTGTAGCCATTGGAATGGCCCATCCATTCATGAACAATGTTCCTCTACTAAACTGGCTGTAAATTAATGCAGGAATTAACATGCCACCAAATGCTGCTACTACCGGAAGTATAGATTGTTTAATGGATGATAATTCGCCGGTAACTAATTCTCTTTTAATTTCCATGCCCGCCAAAAAAAAGAACGCAGCCATGAAAAAATCATTAATGATCACGAGAACAGAATTGGGCAAATGAAAAATGCCCCAATCAAATGCATGGTGATTGGTTCCATCAATACTCCAATGAAAAATAGATATATAAGTGCTAGAAATTCCATTGATATTGGCTAGTAGAATGGATACTGCAGTAGCAAGTAATAAAATAATTCCGATAGATTTACTATCATGAATAAAAGTAATCAGTGGATCAATAAAGACTTTTTTTACCAATTTTCTTGCTGCCATTGTATCCTATTTAAAAGTCAATAATTCGTATTTCGATTTGGGTCTTTTTAACTCATTCCATTTGAATCCTCTAATTTTTAAATCATCGTGATTGGTAGACCTCATAGGAAATGTTGTGCCTTCTAGGTTTCTTAAAAAGACCACTTTTTGAGGTTTACTGTCTTCAAAAAAGACATCAATAATGTCTGCACTAGATTTATTAACTCCTATAAAGCTTTTATCCTCATCCGTTGCATAATAAACATTTTCTGCATTCCCTTTTGCCCGCATTGTGTTGATTTTACCATCAACAAATTGCGCATTAAGTGTAGTACCTCGTAGTTGATTAAAATATTCGGAACTATCTACTTTGTTAATGGCCATACTGTTTTCAAAAACATACAAGCGTTCTGGCTTTTTATTTTGTATGTACAAATAAATGGTGTCACCAGATATTTGGTTTTCTTGTGCCCAAACAATTGGGCTTTTAAACAACCTAAAAACAGAATCTTTTAATGAGTAAAATAAGCTATCCCCAACCGCTTGTAATGAATCTGAAAAAACTTTTACATTGTAATATGCTTCAAAGAATTTGTCGGTACTATCTTCTGTTTCATTAGCCGATAGATTGGGTTTTTTAATTAAGCTATCCTTAGCAGATGACACTCTTATTTGGGGAACAACACGTGTTTTTGTTAAATTGGATAACTTGGCCGAATACAATGTGTCTGCCGAAATATAAATGGTATCTACACCCTGTTTAATCAATAAGAGCGGCTTTTGGGTGGCCACCATAGAGTTCGATTTTTTATTGGTCCTGATATTATTGGCAATCATGTCAAAACCTTGTGCAGTGTCTTTGCTTCTGTATACAGCATTGCCTCTAAATTCTCCTAACCCAGTAGAGTCATCAAAAGCCATTTCGTCTGCAGTAAATACTGCAGTACTGTCTTCAATTACAGAACGCTTATACAGTTCTGCTTTTTTGTTTTTCATGTCATAAAAACCCTCTCTTGTTTTTATCGTACGCTTATCTTTAATATTGTAAACAATAGTAGGAGAGGTGAACGTGGCTATTTCTGTTCCTGTATTGTATTGTAAAGTATCCCCCGTGATTTTGTTATCAGGATCAATCATCACCACTTTGCGCTTAAAAATTACATCTTTAGTGTCCCCATAATAATACCCTTCCTGACTAGTTAATGTAGATTTTTTATTGACTAGTTTACCTCCCTTTAAATAAGTCCCAATTTTTACTGTAGCATCATATTCCAACTCTTCAGTAGTAAGCACACCCTTACCATCTGTTAATCTTACTTTTTTCTGCAGAAATGCTTTTTTTTCTTTACCTAAATAACGTAAATATTGTGCGTAAGTATGTATGCTGTCTGCGTCATTGATATGAACATTCCCAAACGCTTCTAAAATATTTAATTGCCTATTTAAAACTGCGCTGTCTGCATAAAAAATAACTTTGTCTTGTTGCACTTTCACCCTTCCTACTAAAGAAACAAATTCATTGAGTGAATCAATTTTCTGATAGTTGTATTTATCTGCAAATAAAATATCAATTCGCTTGCCTTCTGCAACACCAGTATCAGCAGGAAGTCTTTGCGCAAAGGAAAAAACGAAAGCAAAACAAAATAAAACTAGGAATAGGAATCGGCTAGTCATTTATTGATTTGATTTTACCGAATCAGCCAATGGAGCCATTAATGGCCCTGTCTTATCTTTTTTTCCGAAGACCGAGATATTTACGTAGCGTTTGGGATGTACCCTCAAATCATCCACTAAAATATTGGCGCTTTTAATAGTATTATTAAGATTGTTATAAAGTGTTTTATCGTTGATTAATTTACCAAGGCTACCATCAGTAGAATTTACTTTTTCAACAAGCTTATTTAAATTACCGATGGCTGCTTTTAACTGATCAACAGATCCAGCCAAATCCGCTTTGGCAAAATTCTCTGAAGTTTTTGTTACGTTAGTAAGGGTTTGCGATACTTTTTCGTTGTTATCGCTCAAGTTCTTGGTGAATTTATTCACGTTATTCATGCTCTGAGCAATAGCGCCAGT
>JAGOGG010000143.1 GCA_017996795.1 Sediminibacterium sp.
CCTTCAATAAATGCATCAAATACATTTACTTTTTTTATATGCCCGCCAATGATAAATGTACAAATAATCAAGAATAAAATGATATTGCCTAAAACATTGCTGAATGTTTCTTTGGTCAATAAAGTAGGTACAGGAATATCTTTCTGAGAAGGTAATTGCTGAATAAACCAAGCGAATAAAAAGATAGCGGTAACAATGGTTCCTAGCCAAGCAATCAATACCCGATCAAATTTTAATCGTTGGTACATTCCTGTAATTAAAATACTAGCCACTGTTGCAACAGATGTTGCCAACATCAATGGAACAAATACACTGGTAGGGTTTACACTTCCCGCCCCTGCTCGATAGGCAATAATAGATAAGGGTATTAAAGTAAGACCACTGGTATGCAAAACCAAGAACATGATTTGTGCATTACTGGCCGTTTCTTTTTGTGGATTCAAGGTTTGCAAACTCTCCATTGCTTTTAATCCAAAGGGAGTAGCAGCATTGTCTAAGCCCAACATATTGGCACTAAAATTCATCACCATTTGTCCCATGGCTGGATGCTTATCGGGCACACCTGGAAACAATCTTTTCATAAATGGATTGAGGAGTCTGGCCAAGAAATTAATGGCCCCTGCTTTTTCGCCAATATTCATCAACCCCATAAAAAAGACCATTACACCCGTTAATGGCAAGGCAATATCCATTACGCTTGACTTGCTGGCATCAAAAATGCCTTCTACCATTTTCTTGAAAATCTCATAGTCTTGAAATATGATCAGCTTAATTAAAGCAATCACCAGTCCAATTACAAAAAAGAGTATCCAAACATAATTCAGTGCCATAAGTCTAAGATAATGCTAATGATGGTTATTCCTTACCTTTGCGCCTCAAAATTAATATAATGGCTTTACAAGCAGGTATAGTAGGTCTTCCAAATGTAGGTAAATCAACCCTTTTTAATGCGGTTAGTAATAGTGCAAAAGCACAGGCAAGCAATTATCGTTTCTGCACCATTGAACCCAATGTAGGTTTAGTGGATGTGCCAGATGAGCGTTTAACTAAATTAGCAGAATTGGTATTGCCCAATAAAGTGATTCCAACCCAAATGGAAATAGTAGACATCGCTGGCTTGGTAAAAGGTGCTAGCAAGGGCGAAGGATTGGGTAATAAATTCCTAGGGAATATTAGAGAGGTAGATGCCATTATTCATGTGATTCGTTGTTTTGAAGATGAAAATGTATTACGCGAAGAAGGCGCCATTAATCCTGTTTCTGATAAAGAAATTATTGAGACCGAATTACAATTAAAAGATTTAGAAAGTGTAGAAAGAAAATTACAGCGAGTAGAGAAAATGGCTCGTGTTGGTTCTGATACCAAAGCCAAAGCAGAGTTTGAAATTTTACAACGTTGCCAGAACCATTTAATGGCGGGCAAGAGCATTCACTCTTTGGGTTTAAGCAAAGAAGACAAAGCTGCAGTGGCTGATTTATTTTTACTAACAGACAAGCCTGTTTTATATGTGGCCAATGTAGATGAAGCATCTATGCATACAGGGAATGCTTTTTCAGAGCAATTGAAAAAAGCGGTTGAAGCTGAAGGTGCACAAGTAATTGTGATGTGCAATAATATTGAAGCACAAATTGCAGAAATGGACAATGCAGAAGATAAGCAAATGTTCATGGAAGAATATAAAATGACTGAGCCTGCATTAAATAGATTGATTCAGTCTGCATACAAATTATTGAACTTAGATACTTATTTTACTGCAGGGGTACAAGAAGTTCGTGCTTGGACTATCCATAAAGGTTGGAAAGCACCACAAGCAGCGAGTGTAATCCACACCGATTTTGAAAAAGGATTTATTAAAGCAGAAGTGATTGCTTACGAAGACTTCGTGAAATATGGTAGTGAAGCGGCTTGTAGAGACAATGGTAGACTGCGCATTGAAGGCAAAGAATACTTGGTAAAAGATGGAGACATTATGCACTTCCGATTCAACGTATAAATATGTTATCCTATTGGGAAAAAGACAGCTATTATGCCGATGTAGATATAGTAATCATTGGCGCAGGCTTAATGGGTCTTTGGTCTGCTTATGAATTAAAAAAAGCAGCCCCTTCCCTCACCATCACCATACTTGAAAAAAATGCAACCCCATTAGGTGCATCCACCCGTAATGCTGGTTTTGCTTGCTTTGGCAGCTTAACCGAATTGATTAGTGATGAATCTACCATGGGTACTGCTGCCATGCTATCTATTGTAGAAAGTAGGTTTAAGGGTATTCAAAAAATTCGCGCAAATTTTTCAGATGAAGCCATTCAGCACGATGCTTGTGGCGGCTTCGAAGCTATTCAAAACGATCATTTTACTGCCCCAAATTTAGATGGGCATATTCATTATTTAAATGAATTATTGGCACCTATTACCGGAAATCCCCAAACCTTTTGCAATGCCACCAAACAAATGAATCGCCATGGGGTAAAAGCATTTGACCATTTGGTGTACAATTCATTTGAAGCGGGCATTCACAGTGGTAAATTAGTAAATGAACTCACTAGTAAGGTATTGGCGTTGGGTGTTCGCATCATTAATGGTGTAGAAGTAAAGGGTTGGATTAAAACCGCCGAATCAGTTGAGATTACTACTCAGTATGGTCCTTCAATGAAAGCGAAACAATTGATTGTTTGCGTGAATGGATTTACACAAACGCTTTTGCCTCAATTGAATATTCTTCCAGCAAGGGGTCAAATACTGTTGACTAAACCTATTAATGATTTAGCCTTAAAAGGTACTTTTCATTTTGATGAAGGATTTTATTATTGGAGAAATATAGGTAATCGAATATTAATTGGGGGTGCTCGAAATTTAGCAATCGCAGAAGAACAAACCACCAATTTAGCTGGATCTGATAAAATCAGAAATCATTTAGCCCAATTTTTAGCCACTTATATTGATACTCTAGAACCCATTGAAATTGAACAAAGCTGGAGTGGCGTTATGGGCTTTACCCCTAACAAAGAACCCCTCTGCACTTGGGCAGAACCCAATGTATTAGCAGTGATTGCTTGCAATGGAATGGGTGTTGCACTTACGCCCATTGTAGCAGAAAAAGTAGCTGCAATGGTTCTAGCGAATGATTAACTTTATAGTCAATTAATCAGATGAAAAAACTATTCTATTTTTTTGTTTTGTCTTTTGCATTTTATAGCTGCCAAACCAATGCAGAAGCAGATAATACCCAACAAGAAAAAGTGCAAGCCATCCAAGAGCCGGCCAATATCTCTTTTCAAGTACTCAATATTTTTCCGCATGATACAGCTTCTTATACACAAGGATTAATTTGGCATGAAGGAAAATTGTGGGAGGGTACTGGCTGGGAAACTAAAAGTAAATTAATGTTAACAGACCTTAAAACAGGTAAAGCAATAAAGTCGGTAAAACTGCCGGATAATGAATTTGGAGAAGGCATTACCATTTTAAATAATAAAATTTACCAGCTAACCTGGCAAGAGCATAAAGTATATGTATACGATCTTAAAACCTTGAAACAAGAAAAAGTTTTGGATTGGCCCTATGAAGGTTGGGGAATTACCACGGATGGATCCGCTTTAATTGTATCAACAGGTGGTAGTAATATTTATTGGGTAGACCCCAACAATTTTAAAATTACCAAAACCCTGGGAGTTACTGACAACAATGGTTACACCGACAGTATTAATGAATTAGAATGGGTCAATGGATTTATTTATGCCAACAAATATTTAACCGATTATATTTTAAAAATTGACCCCGCATCTGGTCAAGTTGTAGGTAAAATAAACTTAACAGGACTACTTCAACAAAGCAATCAACCTATTGTGGCGAACACAGATGTATTAAATGGAATTGCTTTTAACCCAACTACTGGTACTTTTTTCGTTACCGGAAAACGTTGGCCAGCATTGTATGAATTGAAACTGAATTAATTTTTTTGCAGAATATATATTACTGAACTGCATTTATTGGGATTCATTATTGCAGCAATGTTCGACTTTAATCCATGCCAAAAAGCAGGAAGGAAACGAGTAGTACCATATTGGTATTGCTCACTTAACATGGCTACATAAAACGAATCAAACCACATTGGTTGTGTAGCAACAATCGAAAACCCATGCATCCCAGCTAATTGAGCCATAGATGCAGGCGAAAAATGATACAAGTGTCTAGGAACATCATACGCTGCCCAAATAGCACCATAATGTTCCGCATCGCTAGATGTATAATTGGGCACAGCAATGATCAGCTTTCCTCCTACTGGCAAAACACGATTAAAATTCTTCCAATAGCCCTGTAAATCGTGCACATGTTCTAATACATGCCACATTGTAATAACATCAAAAATTTGTGGTTCAAAAGAATACAATTCATTTGGCAACATCAAATCAATACCATATTGCTTTTTGGCTTCAGCCCTTGCACTAGAATCGGGTTCTAATGCAGTTGTATGCCAACCTTGTTCTTTCATGGTGGAAGCAAATGCACCAACCCCTGCACCAATATCCAATATTCGTCCAGTTGATTGACCACTGTATTTTTTGACCAATCTCGCTTTTGAACCCAAAGTGTAATTTCTGACTAAATGATAGAGTTGGTTAATTATCCCTTTCTTGGTATTAGAATGAGAAATATAATTTGCTGATTGATAGTAAGGCCCAATTTGATCAATGGTTGGGATATCTTGGGTAAACCTTATACTACATTGATTGCAATGCCAAATATCAAAGTCCTCTTTACTTACTGTATGGTCTTTGGCAGTTAATGCGTATTCAATTTTATCGGAATTACAAGCAGGACAATGGTAATGATGAATAGGTGTAAACATAAATTAAGAACAACTTTATACATAATAGAACAGCAATGCACCTATACCAATCATTAATAGTATAACGGCATACACCCACCAGTTATCACTGGTTTTGATTTGACTATCTTGACCCAACAATTCTCTAATATCTTCTTCTTCTTGCTCAGTAAGGTTTCGCTCCTCGTCGTGGTTAATTTTAATCGCTTCCTTTTTAGCAAATTCAATGGTTTCTCCCACTTTTACTTGAGGAAGTAAATCCAATAAATTTTTCTCTGGAGTAAATAAAATATATCCATTTTCTTCTTTTCGCATTGCGCCAATTCCAGGTATAACTGCACCTTGTGGTGTGGTTAAAGAAGTTTTTATTTTATATACATAGTCGTGAAACTGTTTAATTGCAGTCATTTGGTCTACCCCTAATTCTTCAGAAATAAAATCAAATAAAAACTTATCGGAAGGTGGGGTTTGCTCTTGTTTAAAACGAATGGCTGGAGCAGGCGCGAAAAGGAATCCATTGGCATTATCTAATTTAGCCGAATTAGGTTCAATCACAAAATTACCCACGTCTGGAATACTCAATCTATGATTGAGCACAAGGTATTTATGAAGGTATTGATACATGCAATTGGCGTTTATTGGAACGAATATACAACTCCTCCCATAACATAAAAACCAGAAACAGGGTATTGATTCCAACGTTGATAAGTATTATTGAAAAGATTGTTAATTTGCAGCAATAAATTAAATTTTGGCA
>JAGOGG010000144.1 GCA_017996795.1 Sediminibacterium sp.
CTTCACACCAGTTCACTTCTCCATAGCCACAAAAAGCCAACCGATATTGCATCAAAATATCTTGCTGTTCTTTTTCAGAAAAAGCTTTCCATTCAGCTGCAGTAAATTGAAGTTGATCATTGGCAGGACATTCATGCACACTGTTCCCTTCTTGTTCAAATGAAGCAATCAACTCAGTAATGGGTGTTGCTTTTTGATTATGCCTATTAAAAAAAGAATTAAATAATTGCAAGAAAATCCACTGGGTCCATTTATGGTAAGCCGGCTCACAGGTTCTTACTTCTCTACTCCAATCGTAAGAGAACCCAATATTATCTAATTGTTGTCTAAAATTATTGATGTTTTGCACCGTACTGGTAGCAGGATGTACACCATGTTCAATGGCATATTGTTCAGCAGGCAAACCAAAAGCATCGTAGCCCATTGGGTGTAAAACATTGAACCCTTTCAATCTTTTATACCTACTAAAAATATCAGAAGCAATATACCCCAAAGGATGGCCTACATGCAACCCCGCACCACTTGGATAAGGAAACATATCCAACACATAATACTTGGGTTTTTCACTGATATTAGGAACCGTGTACACACCAGAATTTTTCCAATGCGCTTGCCATTTTTGTTCAATTGCTCTAAATTGATAGTCCATCTTGCCTGCCCTTTTTATTTATTTGCGTTTCTTTAACGCCTGCCCAAAAATATTCGCTTATTTTCAACGCAGGTTTAGGGGTGCAAATGTAAGTCATTAGCCGTCAAAACCCTACATTTGTAGCGTTCTAACAGCATAGCATTCGTTAATTGAAGCGATATAAAAAGGAATACAAATTATGGCTCAAGCAGGAAAAGCATCATTGAAGAGGGGAAAACCCAATTATATCTATACCGTTGTTGGCGTAGCGTTGGTTTTATTAATCATGGGAATCATGGGTTGGTTTTTCCTTAACCTAAACTCAGTTGGAAATACATTTAAAGAAGATATTCGATTAAGTGCCTACATGCGAACGCTGAATAAAGATACAATTGCCCAAATTCAGCAGTTTATAGCAGCAAAGCCTTACGCCAAAAACGTGGTCTATGTAGACAAAAATACCGCTAAGGAAATCTGGAATAAAGAAAATAACGAAGACTGGGCTAAAATTTTAGATGTAAATCCATTGCCCGAAAGCATTGATTTTTATGCCAAAGCAGAATACGTAAATAAGGATAGCTTAGCCGTAATTAGTGCCGATTTAATGGCCAATTATGGCAATCAAATAACCGATTTACAATATCCACAAAGTCTGGTAACCAGTTTAAACGAACGAGCTTCAAAAATTGGATTGATCTTTTTAGTTGTTGCCATCACCCTTTGTGTAATTGTTATTTTTAGCATCGATAATACCATCCGCTTGGCCATGTTTAGCAATCGATTCTTGATTAAAACCATGCAAATGGTGGGAGCAACACAGTCTTTTATTGCACGCCCTCTTAATATCCGCGCTGTGGTTAATGGACTGATAAGTTCAGGTATTGCCATTGTGTTAATGTTCTCATTAATTGGTTGGGCAGAGTCTCAATTCCCCCAATTAAAAGCCATCAGAAACACCAATCATACGCTACTCCTTTTTGGAGGATTGATTATCTTAGGTGTGGGTATTTCTATATTAAGCACCCATAGAAGTGTGTTGAAATACTTGAAAATGAAACTAGACGATTTATATTAACCTTATCTCTTTTAAAATACGAATAACCAACAAATATGAGCACGACCAATAAAACCACTCCTTTGTTTTCTAAAGAAAATTTCATTTTAATGTTAGTGGGTGGATTAGTGATTGCCCTAGGCATGTTCTTAATGAGCGGAGGTAAGAGCGAAGACCCAACTGTTTTTTCTACTAGTGAAGTTTATAGTAGCACAAGAATTACGGTAGCGCCTATTTTAATTGTAGTAGGCTTGTTAATTGAAGTGTACGCCATTTTTAAGAAGCCTAAAACTGCGGCTTAGACCTTTAGATTCCATTTTATGACTTATTTAGAAGCTGTTATCATAGCCATTATTGAAGGCGTTACCGAATTCCTTCCTATTTCTTCTACCGGCCATATGATTATTGCCAGTTCCTTTATGGGAATTGCCAAGGATGATTTTACCAAACTATTTGAAGTGGCTATTCAACTAGGCGCTATCTGTTCGGTAGTGATTTTATTTAGGGGTAAATTTTTTCCATTGAATCGCTGGCATTTTTATTTAAAGCTCATCATAGCCGTTTTACCCGCTTTGATTTTGGGAGCTTTATTTTCTGATACCATTGACCATTTATTAGAGAGCCCAATGGTAGTTTCTATCACCATGGTATTGGGAGGTGTAGCATTGATTTTTATTGATTCCTTTTTCAAAAACCCTACGATTTCAACAGACGAGCAGGTGACCAATAAAAAAGCTTTTGTTATTGGTTTTTGGCAATGTGTGGCTATGATTCCAGGAGTAAGCAGAAGTGCTGCCAGTATTATTGGTGGAATGCAACAAGGATTAACAAGAAAACTAGCTGCTGAATTCTCCTTTTTTTTAGCTGTGCCTACCATGGCTGCTGCAACAGGTTATAAATTATTAAAAGCTTACACAGAAACCCCTGAACTAATATTCACCCGGAACAATATGATTTTATTGGGCCTTGGCAATGTAGTTGCATTTCTAGTAGCACTATTAGCCATTAAATTTTTCATTACTTATTTACAGAAATACGGTTTTAAACTATTTGGTTGGTACCGAGTAATTGTGGGGATGATCTTAATTATTCTTATCTTAACCGGACACTTGAAATAAAAATCATGTCCACACAAACTGCCTCCAAAAAAGTAATCAATGGTTGGGCAATGTACGATTGGGGTAATAGTGCCTACAATCTAGTCATTACTTCTACCATTTTCCCCGCATACTACGAAGCTGTAACAGGAGATGGCAACGATAAAACCCTTAACGATACAGTGGTTTTATTTGGTAGAGAATTTGTAAATACTTCCCTATACAATTATGCACTTGCAGTTGCATTCATCATTGTTGCCTTATTATCACCTATTTTGTCTTCTATTGCAGATTTTAAAGGGAATAAAAAACAGTTCCTGTTTTTCTTTTGCACGTTGGGTAGTATTGCCTGCTCTGCTATGTATTTTTACGACAAAACCAATTTAGCATTTGGATTGGCTTGTTTAATTATTGCCTGTATTGGTTTTTGGAGCAGCTTGGTTTTTTACAATTCTTTCTTGCCAGAAATAGCAGCACCAGAAGATCGCGATAAAGTTAGTGCTAAAGGATTTGCTATGGGTTATACAGGCAGCATGATCTTACAAGTCATTTGTTTTGTATTTGTTTTATCTCCAGACAGTTTTGGCATTACCGTTGGTAAAGCTTCGCAGATTTCATTTTTATTAGTGGGAATTTGGTGGTGGGGATTTGGGCAATTTGCTTTAAAGCGTTTACCCAAATCGGTACCGGCTGGGGGCAGCAAATCGTCTAAACAAATTTTGGCTGGAGGATATAAGGAACTCAATAAAGTTTGGCAACAATTAAAATCACTTCCCGTTTTAAGAAGATTTTTGTTCTCTTTCTTCTTTTACAATATGGGGGTTCAAACAGTCATGTTAGTGGCTACACTATATGGTAAGAGCGAATTGAATATTCCTACGATGAATTTAATCATCGCCATTTTAATTATACAATTAATTGCCATTCCAGGGGCATTTACTATTGCTTGGTTGTCTAAAAAGACCAGCAATTTTACTGCATTAATGATCACTATTGTGTTGTGGATCATCCTTTGTGTAATTGGTTATTTATTACCTAGAGATGGCATCAATGAATTTTATGGCTTAGCGGTTTTGGTTGGATTTATAATGGGAGGAATTCAGGCTTTAAGTAGAAGTACTTACGCCAAGTTAATGCCAGAAACAACCGATACAACTTCCTATTTTAGTTTTTATGATGTAACAGAAAAAGTATCTATTGTGGTGGGCATGTTTAGCTTTGGCTATATCAATGAAATTTCTGGTTCTCAACGTAATTCAGTATTGGTTTTAGAAATCTTTTTTATCATCGGTTTATTTATTTTAATATCTGCCAATAAATTGCAATCCAAAAAGTAGTTCAATGAAATTATACAGCATCAATCATAGTTTTTTTAAATTGGATGGAGGCGCTATGTACGGCGTAGTTCCCAAATCATTGTGGAATAAACTAAATCCAGCTGATGAAAATAATTTATGTAATTGGGCTTTAAGAAGTTTGTTGATTCAAGATGAAAACAAACTGATCTTAATTGATACGGGAATGGGCTTCAAGCAAGATGAAAAATTCTTTGGGCACTACGGAATGAGTGGGACTATAGAATTGGATACAGAATTAGCTCAACTTGGTTTTAGCAGGAATGATATAACAGATGTATTCCATACGCACTTACATTTTGATCATTGTGGTGGAAGTATTGAACGAGTAAACAACCAACTAGTCCCTTATTTTCCTAATGCTACTTACTGGAGCAACCCAATACATTGGGATTGGGCGGTAAACCCCAACGATCGAGAAAAAGCCTCTTTTTTAAAGGACAATATTTTACCCATTCAAGCCAGTGGCCAATTGAAAATGATTGATGCTCCTGCCAATGAGTTTACCAATGAAGGGCTTTTAGAAAAAGTTGAATTCACCAATAATATCAGCATTCGTTTTGTAAACGGTCATACCAAGAGTATGATGTTGCCACAGATCAATTATAATGGCAAGACCATTGTATATATGGCCGACTTATTGCCTTCTGCTTCCCATATTCCTCTCCCGTATATTATGGGCTATGATATGTTCCCATTAACTACACTAAAAGAGAAGAAAACATTTCTACAAGAAGCTGCAGAAAAGGGATATATTTTGTTTTTTGAACATGATCCTTCCATTGATTGCTGCACGGTTCATCAAACAGAAAAAGGGATTCGAATGAACCAAGCCATTCGTTTATCTGACCTATAACAATTAGACTGCCCGATAATTGGTAGACCTATTTTTATTGTTGGGGTGAATTATCTTTTAGAAAGTAAGGAACTAAACGGATAACGCAGATTTTTATATCCCATCATATCCACTTTTACACTTCCAACCACAATAGGGCTTTCAATTCTAAGTGGAACATGATTGGCATCATCACTTACCCAAACAGTCATCTTTTCACCACCTTCAAATAAAGTACCCTTTACTAATAGTGGTTTAAATTTAATGGCATTGAATTTACCATAGCGAGTTTTGATGGTTTCTTTACCTAAATACTTAATATATAAATTGTAGACTTCATTGTCTAAAAACATGGTGAATGGAATCCGATCTTCTGGTTTGTATTTTTGAAAATCAATATTACGAGCATAATATATTGCACTTAATACATCCTGCACGCAATTGGGCACTTTAACAGTACCTTTTTCACTGGTAGCGGTATTGGCTGCTCTATTAAAAGTTACATTCTCATTGATCTTATACCCACCTTCATCAACGTTTCTAAGAAACTTAAGGGGTTGCAAATTAGCGGTATCAATATAGCT
>JAGOGG010000145.1 GCA_017996795.1 Sediminibacterium sp.
TGTTCTTACCTACATTGGTATCATTCACTAATTTGGACTCTGCTTCAGGTATTGTAAAAATCTTCAACGATCACAGCAATGCATGGTACATGTTGATTTACTCTGTAATGGTTATTGGATTTACTTTCCTTTACACTGCACTTATTTTCAACCCTAAACAAATTGCAGAAGATTTAAAACGCAATAATGGATTTGTACCTGGTGTAAAACCTGGTCAACCAACTGCAGATTATATTGGTGCAATTATGGATAAGATTACATTGCCTGGTGCTATTTTCTTAGCATTGGTAGGTATCTTACCTGGTTTTGCTCAAAGATTAGGCGTTACTCAAGGATTCAGTACTTTCTTTGGTGGAACATCGCTTTTAATTATGGTGGGTGTAGTTTTAGATACTTTACAACAAATTGAAACCTATTTATTAATGCGTCAGTACGATGGCTTAATGAATAGTGGAAGAGTTCAAGGAAGACAAGGGGTAACTAGTACTACCATCTAATATCAAATAAAACAACGAACTTTATAAACCTGTTTGGCCATGCTAAACAGGTTTACTTTTTATAACAAATGACCAGAAGGAATAAAGATATGATCATCTATAAAACCGAATCGGAAATTGCACTAATGAAAGAGGCAGCCATGTTGGTGAGTAAAACACTTACTGAAGTTGCTAAAGTGCTTAAACCAGGTATGACTACTTTGCAAATAGACAAGCTATGTGCAGACTTTATTAAACAACACAACGCTATTTCTTCTTTTTTAAATTACAGAGGATATCCATTTACTATTTGTGCATCAGTAAATGATGTAGTTGTACATGGTTTTCCCAATGATGTTCCATTACAAAATGGTGATATTGTTTCTATTGATATGGGCGTAATATTGAATGGTTGGCATGGAGATCATGCTTATACGTTTATTTTGGGCGATGCGGATCCAGCAGCAATTCAATTGGTAAAAATTACAAAAGAGTCATTGTATAAGGGAATTGAAAAAGCGATTGTAAACAATCGCATTGGTGATATTGCTTTTGCCATTCAAGAACATACTGAAATTAAAAATAAGTATGGTGTTGTTAGAGAATTGGTAGGACATGGATTGGGAAGAAGTTTACATGAAGATCCTCAAATGCCTAATTATGGTAAGAGAGGATCTGGGCCTAAATTAAAAGAGAACTTGGTGTTGGCCATTGAGCCAATGATTAATTTAGGTTCTCGCGAAGTGTTTACTGATGAAGATGGTTGGACTGTTCGTACAAGGGATGGTAAGCCTTCAGTGCATTTTGAACACGATGTTTGTGTGAAGCGAAACAAAGCCCTTATTTTATCTGATTACAGTATTATTGAAGCTGCAGAAAAAGCCAATCTAAATTTGAATACCAGTTATTATTCTTAGTACATGAAAAACCTTATTGTGATTGGGGGAGGTGCTGCAGGTTTTTTTTGTGCGGTAAATGTGGCAAGGCTCAATCCGCATGTTAAAGTATCTATTCTAGAAAAATCCAATAAGTTATTGTCTAAGGTTAAAATAAGTGGGGGAGGAAGATGTAATACCACACATCAACTTTTTGAAATACCTGCATTAGTAAAGAAGTATCCTAGGGGTGAACAGTTTTTAAAAAAAGCTTTTTACCAGTTTAATACACAAGATACCATTGAGTGGTTTGCTGAAAGAGGCGTTGAATTGCATGCTGAAGCGGATGGTAGAATGTTCCCGATCAGTAATAATTCTTCAACTATTATTGAATGTTTATTAAAAGAGGCAGATCAATATCATGTTAACATTGAGATGCAAACTGAAGTGAAGAAAATCACTAAGCTGGAAACCCAATTTCAGATTGAAACCAATAAATTAGGGGTTATTCAGGCAGATTATATTTGTATTGCATGTGGAGGCTTACCTAAACTAGACATGTTTAATTGGATAAGCAAAATGGGGCATCCCATACAATCTCCTGTACCTTCTCTTTTTACTTTTAATATGCCCAAACATCCCATTACAGCATTAATGGGTTTATCTGTTAATAATGCAGTAATAAAAATTAGTGGCACCAAATTGAAAGAACAAGGTGCGTTATTGATTACACATTGGGGACTAAGTGGCCCGGTTGTATTGAAACTGTCTGCATGGGGTGCAAGACAATTGGCTGATATGAATTATCAGTTCTCTATTCAAGTGAATTGGTTAGGAGAAACTACTGATGCGATGCTAAGATTGGATTGGACATTCTATCGAGAGCAATTTTCAGCCAATAAAATGGGCAGCAAATCTCCATTTGCATTGCCTACCAGGTTATGGCATTTTTTATTAAATGAAGCAGCCATTTCTGTAGATACTAGATGGGCTGAACTTAAAGCAGTGAACCAAAATAAATTGATTCAACTACTAACGAGTCAAGTTTTTGAGATTAATGGCAAAACTACATTTAAAGAGGAATTTGTTACTTGTGGTGGAGTACAGCTGTCTACTATTCATCCTCAAACCATGGAAAGTAAATTGGTTCCACACTTATATTTTGCAGGTGAAGTAATGGATGTGGATGGCATTACTGGCGGATTTAATTTTCAACATGCTTGGAGTAGTGGATTCAATGCAGCTACTGCCATTGCTCAATCGGCTCAATAATTTCTTGGGAAGTCCCCTTTTTTCAAAGCAAGTATTGCATATTATATTTAAAAGTCTTAACTTATAGCTAGAAAATAAGACTATGAGTAAAGTAAGTAATATCCTCGCACGAAAAGGCAATCAGGTTGCCATAGTTAGCCCAGATACTTCCGTTATTGATGCATTAAAAATGATGGCAGAGAAAAATATTGGCTCTGTTGTTGTAGCTGAGAACGAGCAATTTTTAGGCATCCTTACTGAAAGAGACTATTCTCGAAAAGTTATTCTCATGGGTAGAAACTCTACTAAAACACCCGTTAGTGAAATCATGAGTGCCGATTTTCCGGCTGTGTCAATGACTGACTCTATTGAGCATTGTATGCAGTTAATGAGTGCCAGACGTATTCGGTATCTACCAGTTATGGTTGAAAATAAACTGATGGGTATTGTTAGTATGAATGATGTGGTAACAGAAACCATTTTAAGCCAGAAGGAGACCATTACTCAATTAGAGAATTATTTACAGTCTTAGCATTTCCATTTGTACTTGCAAATTCGCTTCAACGTCTTGTTTTTTACCAATTATCAAACAATCTGTTAATTCATTCTATGTTTTAAATAGAATGCATATTTTGTATTACCTAAACTAACAATATGAAAAGATATTTCTTGGGCACTGCTTTGGTATTAGTAGGATTTTCTACTTTAGCGATTGCACAACAACCCCCAACCCCTGCAGCAAAGCCTGCTACTGATTCAGCAAAACCAGCTGCTCCAAAAAAACAAACTGTTGCGGATAAAACAAAAGGGAATAAAAAAGTGGAAGGCTTATTTACCATTTACCAAGATACGGTAACTGGAAGCTTGCAAATGTATATTCGTAAGGATCAATTAGACAAAGAATTTATTTACCAGAGTTTTTCAATCAGTGGTCCTACCACTTTATTTTTAAATCAAAGTATGCATAGAAATACGGCGGTTTATAAAATTAAAAAGGCATTTGATAAATTAGAATTCTCAGAAGTTAATACCAACTTTTATTACGATCAAAACAATCCTGTAAGCAAATCGGCCAATGTTGACAAACCAGAAGCCGTATTCTTTAATGATAAGTTTAGTATTGAAGACGAGAATGGATATTTAGTTAGCGTGGATGGTTTATTTCTAAGTGAAAAAATGGATCCAGTGAAGCCACAAATGGCACCAAGCCCATTGGCAATGTTCATGTTTAATTTAGGAGGATTAAATCCTACTAAATCTAAGTATGTAGACATTCGATCTTATCCAAACAATACGGATATAGTGGTGGACTTATCTTATGATAATCCGTCTACGATGGCATCAGGAGGTCCAGATGTAGTTGATCCTAGGTACGTTCGTGTTAGAATGCAGCATAGTTTTTTAGAAATGCCTAAAAATGATTTTAGAGCAAGAAGAGATGATCCAAGAGTGGGTTATTTTATGCAACAGCGTACTGATATGACTAGTATTGGTGTGACTCCTTATAAAGACATGATTAACCGTTGGTTTTTGAAAAAGAAAGATCCAACAGCTGCAATGAGTGAGCCAGTTGAGCCGATTGTTTTTTGGGTAGAAAATACTACACCACTAGAATACAGACAAACCATTGTAGATGCAGGTTTAAAATGGAATGAGGCATTTGAAAAAGCAGGATTTAAAAATGCGGTTCAAATGAAAGTAATGCCAGATGATGCGAAGTGGGATCCTGCCGATATTCGATACAATGTAATCAGATGGGTATCTTCTGCTCAACCTTCTTATGGTGCTATTGGGCCTAGTTTTGTGAACCCAAGAACAGGTCAAATATTGGGCTCTGATATTACTGTTGAGTGGTATTCTGGAAGTGCAACTCCTATCACTGATGAATTGTTTAATGGACCTTCAATGCCTCAATTGGTATTCCCCGGTATGGAACACCAACACCTTTACAATTGCAATATTGGTGCTGAATTAAAAATGCAATACACCGCAGGTTTAGCAACATTGGAAACCACGGATGCAAGTGCCGCAGAAATAAAAGAAATGCACCAGCAATTCCTTATTTATTTGATCATGCATGAAATGGGTCATACGTTGGGATTAAATCATAATATGAAGAGTAGCCAAATGTTGTCTCCGGCTGAAGTACACAATACTGGAATTACTCGTAAGATTGGATTGATTGGTTCGGTGATGGATTATCCTGCAGTCAATATTTCTTTGGATAGATCTAAGCAAGGAGATTATTACACAACCAAAGCGGGTCCTTATGATATCTGGGCTATAGAATTTGGATATACTCCTTTTAATGAGTCAGAAGAAGAAGCAATGCTTAATAAAATTTTAGCACGCAGCACTGATCCTAAATTGGCCTTTGGTAATGATGGAGATGATATGCGTGCGCCAGGAAAAGCAATTGATCCTCGTATTAATGTGAACGATATGAGTAGCGATGCAATTGCTTATGCCGAAGAAAGGTTTAAGTTGGTGAATAATGTAATGGGCAAATTGATTCAAAAATATACTAAGCCTGGTCAGTCTTATGCTGAACTTCGCAATAGGTACCTAACACTACAAGGTCAAAGAAGTGGTCAAATAAATGCAGTGAGCCGATACATTGGTGGTGTATACATTGATAGAAGTTTCCCTGAACAAAATTCAACCAATAAGCCTTACACGCCAACCCCATTTGCCACTCAGAAAAAAGCAATGGATGTGTTGAATAAATATGTTTTTGCACCCAATGCATTTGAAGCAGACACGCAACTATTTCCGTACCTGCAAATGCAACGTAGAGGCTTTAATCAACCTGGAAACGGAGAAGATTTTAAAGTGTCTAGTACTTTCTTAGGATTACAAGTGAATGGTGCATTGGCGCATATCTTAAATCCAATCACTTTACAAAGA
>JAGOGG010000146.1 GCA_017996795.1 Sediminibacterium sp.
GTAGAAATATCTAATCCAGTCAATTCCGCAATATCCTTAAGTATCATCGGACGCATGGTTGTTTCATCCCCAGTAAGAAAGAATTCTTGTTGGTACTTCATGATTGCCCCCATAGTTCCTATCAAAGTATCTTGACGTTGTTTAATCATGTCAATAAACCAACGTGCAGAATCTATTTTTTGCTTTATGAAAAGTACCGCTTCTTTTTGACGCTTATCTTTTTTACTACCCTTTTCATAATCTTTCAACATGTCTTTGTATCCTTCACTAACACGAAGATCAGGGGCATTTTTTGAGTTGAGCGTCAACTCTAATAACCCATTATTATTAATGACAAAAAAATCAGGTACTATGTAATTCTCCGCCTTGTTCATCTCTCCAACATTACCCCCAGGCTTCGGGTTCAACTTAATAATTTGACCAATCACTTCTTTTAATTGATCGTCGGTTAAGCCCAAACTTTTTTGTATTTTTTCGTAATGTTTTTTGGTAAACTCATCAAAATATTTGGTCAATATTTGAACCGCTAATTCAACACTTTTCCCTTCGTCCGTTTTTCTTTTTAGTTGCAAGAGCAAACATTCCTGCAAATCTCTTGCAGCAATGCCTGCAGGATCAAATTGCTGTATTTGAAGAATAATTGCTTCAATTTCTTTTTCTTCTACTATTAAACTTTGCCGAAAAGCTAAATCATCTGCAATTGAAGTAAGCTCCCTACGTAAATATCCATCATCATCTAAACTTCCTACCACTTGTTCTGCTATACGATAATTACGCTCATCCAACTCTAACATACCCAATTGATTCAAAACCAATTCATGAAAACTGGTTTCTACTTTAATGGGAATCACTTTTTGATCATCCATTTCTGGATAATTATCATCCTTCGTTTTATAGTCTGCTATTTCGCCGTCATCATCTACCACATACTCGCTAATATCAACGCTATCATAATCGTCTTCGCTACCATCGGGATCTGAATCGTCTTCACCCATTCCGTCAAATTCATCTTTTAACTCATCTGTGTATTCATCTTCATGACCTTCATCACCTTGTTCTAAAGCAGGATTCTCTTCTAACTCTTCTTTAATGCGCTCCTCTAAATTGGCAGTAGGCACTTGTAATAGCTTCATTAACTGAATCTGCTGAGGAGACAGTTTCTGCAATAATTTTTGTTGTAAAGATTGACCGAGTGACATCCATTAAAATATTACGCTGTAAATTTACATAGTTTTAATACCATAAGATGCTTAAAAGGATTTGTTTGTTTGTGAATTTATACCTAACAATGGTGCTTTCTACTAATGCACAATCAAAATTTATCACTGAATCAGCTGACTTATCTAAATATTTTAAACCATACTCTGCATCCTCTACCTTTCAAGAAAAGTTAGATAGTTTAAAACAACGTCCCGTTAAAATTTTGCCATCAGACCATTATGTGAAGGGATTGGGATTCTTTTGCAAAAAAGAATTACAGCTAGAGAAAGCAACGAAAATTCCTTTCAGGTTTAGATTAGGCAGTATAGAGTATACCGATCAATTAGAAGGCAAAAGGCCTAAACATCCTTAGTATAGCTACTCAATAGTTTTTTAACCGACTCTTGATCTTCGGGATTCAAGTTTTTCATCAAAATAAATTCACGGAAACTATTGGCTTGAAAGATAGAAACACCCTCATTTTCAAACTTAATTCTTTCTATTTCTTGCCACTGAATTCGAATAGATTGGTGCATGTTTTCATAACACCATTCAATCCCATTATCGTCAATACTCAAATAAGCTTTGATATTTTTCCTTGAACCCAGAAAACCTAATATAGCAGCAATGGCAAAACCAATGGCAATAAATAAATCTAACTGTTTGCGCGTTTGATACCAAGCAATGCCTTTTGCAATTGCCAAAATTGGCCATAGAAACAAAAGCAGTTTACTTGTTTGAAGTGCTTTAAAATAAAATGTTTGCATAAACAGATTAAGCAAGTACTTTCTTAATTACTTCAACCATTTTAGTGCCCTTCTCATGAATTTGCTCTTCTGTCCAAACAAGACTAATCGCTGTAGAAATACATCTACTCATTATTGCATCGCTCTCTGCAAAAACAGTTGATTTAAGTTTGATCAATGCAGCTTCTTGCTCAGGGCTAATTCGGCTTAAGGTAGTTGCATTTTTTAAATGATCCCATTTGCTGATATAATGCCAATTATTTGCAAACCAATAAAAATTACCCGCTAAAATTCCTTGTGCTTTCATTTCAGCAACTACTGCTTGTGTTTGTTCTGCAGTTGGCAAGAACCAGCTCAAAAAACTACAGCTATCTTCGCCCCCTTCAGGCACTCTTCTAAAACTAACTTCAGGTATCTGCTCCAAATAGGTTCTAAGTGCCTTGTTGTTTTTTTTCTGTAATGCTAGAAATGTGTTCAACTTTTTAATTTGAGCAAGTCCTACAGCAGCATGCAATTCGCTGATTCGAAAATTATATCCAATAAATGGATGGAGGTCAGCCCCTCTGTCTACCCCTAAATGGTCATGGCCATGATCTGTATAACCGTCTGATTTAGTATAGACTGCTTGATCATTCGTCATCACTACTCCACCCTCTGCACAAGTAATCATTTTTACAAAGTCAAAACTGAATGTTCCTGCATGACCAATCGTTCCTAATGCTTTACCCTTGTATGTTCCACCAATACTTTGGCATGCGTCTTCTAATAAAATCAAGTTGTGTTCCTTACATATTGCCGCCAATGCATCTAAATCTGCCATGCTCCCACACATATGAACTGGCATTACGCATTTAGTTTTAGGGGTAACTGCATTTTTAACTGCTAAAGGGTTTAAAGTAAGTGTGTCGTCCACATCTACTAATACTGGTATAGCTCCAACACTTAAAACCGCTTCAAAACTGGCAACAAAGGTGAAAGCCGGCATGATTACTTCATCACCTGCCCCTATTCCCAACGCAACCATGGCTGTGGTTAAAGCTGCAGTTCCCGAAGAAGTTAGTTGAGCATATTGGCAACCAAAAGTTTCGGTAATGGCTTTCTCTAGCTCTTGCGCCTTCCAAATACCTTTTCTTGGGCCATCAAATCCATAGCGCATCAATATGCCTGTTTCTAGCACATCATTTACTTCTTTTCTTTCTTCGGCACCAAAAAGTTCAAAACCTGGCATATCCTAACATTTAAATTGATTAAATCTGCTGGCAAAGCTATAGAATCCATTCCTAAATTTGCACTATGAAACCAATACTCTTTTATTGTTATGACGCCTATTGTGGTTGGTGTTATGGATTTAGCAGTGTAATGACCCAAATTGCTAATCAATATCCTGATCTTCAAATTGAAGTATTATCAGGTGGAATGATTTTACCTGAAGAGCCCGTTCATATAAGCGCTACAGCAGGTTATATTCAGTCGGCCTATAAAACAGTGGAAGAGTACAGTGGCGTTAGCTTTGGACCCGATTACCTATGGCATATCAATAATCCAGACCTAAGTGATTGGTATCCCAACTCCGAAAAGCCAGCAATTGCTTTGTGCATTTTCAAAGAAATATACCCGGAAAAGCAAGTAGCATTTGCAGCAGACTTACAAAAAGCACTTCATTTTGAAGGACGAGATTTAACTGATGATGAAGCATACAAGCATTTATTAGAAAAGTATAGTATTCAACCAGAACTTTTTTATGAGAGGCTTAAAACTGAAGAGTACAAAGAGAAAGCCAATTATGAGTTTGCTTTGGTAAAGCAACTTCAAGTAACTGGCTATCCTTGTGTATTATTACAAGAATCTGAAACCAAATTCCATTTATTGGCCAGAGGGTATACTCCTTTTCATGATCTAAACACTCGTTTAGAAAGGGCTTTACAATCAATTCAATAATCAGATGCTTCTCCAAAACAATTTCCTTTACTTTGCACCTCAATAAATGAACTATGGAATACAATAAATTGATATCAGTTACAGGAATGAGCGGCTTATTCGAAATGTTGAGCAGCAAGAATGATGGCGCTATTGTAAAATCATTAGAAGACAATACCACCAAATTTGTAAGCAGCAGAATTCATAATTTTTCTCACTTAGAAAGTATTGAGGTTTACACCATAAGAGAAAATGTAAACTTAGCGGAGGTTTTCAAAGCAATGGAAGCAAGTAAAGAAGCATTGCCTTCAGAAAAAGACGCCGCTGCGGTAAAAGCTTATTTTGAGAAAGTATACCCAGATATGGATTTTGAGCGTGTATACGCAAGTGATATGAAAAAAATGGTAAAATGGTTTGGTGTATTAAAAGCCAATAATATTGCGATTGAGTTAACTGAAGCACCCGAAGAAGGAGAATAAACCATTGCATTTCATACCTTGTGTGGCTATTAAACAGCTCGTATGAAAAAGTGGTTATTCATTCTAACAATATTAGCAGTTGGCAACACTGCATCAATGGCTCAGCAGTTTTATGAAGAAACGCCAGAAGCCATTAAGTGGGTAAACAAGAAATTTAAAAAATTAAATAAAGACCAGCGCATTGCGCAGTTGATGATCATACGTGCACACAGTAATTTGGGTGCAGATCATGTTGCAAAAGTTTCCGAGACCATCCGTAAATACAATGTGGGTGGTCTTTGTTTTTTTCAGGGTGGCCCAGTAAGACAAGCTGAACTTACGAATAGGTACCAGTCGATGGCAAAAACTCCCATAATGATCAGCATTGATGGCGAGTGGGGTTTAGGAATGCGATTAGATAGCGTCATCAATTTTCCCAGACAATTGATGATGGGGGCAGTAAATAATGCTGAATTGATTTATGAATTTGGCAAAGCAGTGGGAGACCAATGCAAAAGACTCGGCATTCAAGTAAACTATGCGCCAGATATTGACATCAATAACAACCCAATGAACCCGGTCATTAACGACCGAAGTTTTGGAGAAGATAAATACAAAGTAGCATTATATGGAACAGCCTATATGCGCGGGATGCAAGATGTAGGAGTGATGGCAACCGGTAAACATTTTCCTGGTCATGGAGATGTAGCAGTAGACAGTCATTATGATTTACCCGTTATTAATAAATCAAGGGCGCAGTTAGATGAGTTAGAACTATATCCATTTAGGGCACTCATTAAAGCTGGATTAGGCAGCATGATGACTGCGCATTTGTATATACCAGCTATTGATACTACCGCCAATTTAGCTGCAACCCTTTCTAAAAAAAGTATTACCGATTTATTGAGAAATGAATTAGGATTCAAAGGACTCAGTTTTACAGATGCCTTAGAAATGAAGGGAATAACCAAGTATTTTCCATCTGGGGAAGCTTCTGTTCAAGCCCTTATAGCAGGAAACGATATGCTTTGTTTGCCTGAAGATATTCCGGGCACTATTGCTGCCATTCGATTGGCAATTGATAATGGTAGGCTGAGTTGGGAATCGATTGATGCAAGGGTAAAAAAAGTATTACTGGCCAAAT
>JAGOGG010000147.1 GCA_017996795.1 Sediminibacterium sp.
TCTACTTTAAAATTCCCTTTACTGTAGTTTAATCCTTTTTGATCAAACCCCTTAAAGTGTTGCTGAAGTCTTTCATTAAAGCCCGTCCAGTCTTTCAATTTTGAAGGACTCCATAACACTTCAGACAAAGCCAACATACGTGGCAACACCATATATTCTACTTGTTTTGGTGTTGTCACATATTCTGTCCAAAGATTGGCTTGGGCCCCTAAAACATAGCTGGCTTCTGTTTCAGTCAATTCTTTTGGTAAAGGCTCGTAGTCGTACACTTTCTTAAGTGTATTAAATCCACCTATAGCAATTGGTTCAGAAGCAGGATCTCCTTGATAATGGTCAAAATAAACAGGATTTCCCGGGGTCATCACCACATCGTGTTTCATTTTTGCAGCCGCAATTCCACCTGCTTCTCCTCGCCAACTCATGACGGTTGCATCGGGTGCTAAACCGCCTTCGAGTATTTCATCCCATCCAATGATTTTTCTTTTTTTACTAGTTACAAATTTTTCAATTCGTTTAATAAAATAGCTCTGTAATTCGTCTACATCTTTCAAGTTTTCCTTGCGAATTCTTTGCTGACATTTTGAACATTGTTTCCATGAAGTTTTATCTACTTCATCTCCTCCAATATGTATATACTTTGATGGAAATAATTGAATTACTTCTGTTAATACATCTTCTAAAAAATGAAAGACCGAATCGTTCCCTGCACAGTAATTGGAAGCCATATTGGTGTAGTTGCCTCCTGTTAATGGCAACTGTGGTTGTTGCGTGCAACTTAAAAATGGATAAGAAGCTATGGCAGACGCCACATGTCCGGGCATTTCAATTTCTGGAACAACAGTTATATTTCTTTCCGACGCATAAGTAATAATCTCTTTTATTTGGGCCTGTGTATAATACCCTCCGTAAGTTGGCGCTTCACCTACCTTAGCCTGCGGCCTTGATCCCCACACCAAATTAGTTTGATCAACACGCCATGCACCTGTATTGGTTAGTGTAGGATATTTTTTAATTTCAATACGCCATCCTTGGTCATCTACTAAATGCCAATGAAATGTGTTGAACTTATAGGCAGCTAATAAATCTAAATACTGTTTAATTACATTGGGGCCAAAGAAATGCCTACTTACATCTAAATGCATTCCCCTCCATTTGAATCGAGGATAGTCGGTCACTTTCATGCATGGGACCGTAAGCTTTGCATTGGTTCTTACAGCAGGAAGCGTCTGAAGTAGCGTTTGCATACCATATATAATTCCTGCTGGTGTATTGGCTTTAATCTGAATTGCATTGATTGAAACCGCTAAATGATATCCCTCTTCTCCAATAACGGCATCTTTTATTAATGCAAGCACTATTTTCTGATTTGCATTTTTATTAATTGGCAAATTTAAACCTGATATATCTTGAATGGCATTTCGTAAAAAACTGGCTGCCGATTGTAATTGCTTTGATTGTGCGGAGAATTCAATTTGGGTTTGTTCATTAATAATAAACTCACCCGCATTTTGCTGTAAACTTACCGGAACAGGAATGATACTGATCTGCTTGCTTTGCGCTAATAGGTAAGTTGGGAAAAAGAAAACAATTAATAGATATTTCACTGTTGTTTTTTTGAATGAACTTTTATTTTGAAAGTAGAAGTAGGAAGCTGCTCTCTATTCACCAAATTACCATCAGTATAAGGCTTCCAATCATAATAAATATATGCTGGCTGTTCTTCACAATCAATTACTACCATTTCGGACCCAGAAGAAATAGATTTACCTAATTGAAGCTTCCCTTTTTGAATTCGCGCTGAAACTTCATGAACACCGTCTAGTGAAAAACCCCGCAATGCTTTACCATCAGCGGTTGCCAATCCATCTATTGCATGATTAAATGTGATCTGTAATTGTCCATTTGCATATTCTGCACCCAGTGGCAATGGACCGGATGGTACAATGGATAGTCCATACTCTTTATTCAATGCCCATCTTGCTAAACGTTCTCCCACAATTTTTTTATTAGTGGGATGCACATTGTCTTTTAATCCATAATCGGTACAAACAGCCATACCAGAGTAAGAAACTCTTTCCAATATTTTTCTTTGCTCGTCTCTAAATAAATGCCAGTATTGTCCTTTGTATTTTACAGAATCAATAGCACTCAATTGCACAAAGAAATAGGGCAACATGGGTTGTTTAAATCGCCCCCTAAAATTTTGAACCATTAACTGCGTTAAAGCACCGTACTCATAAACACGCTCCAATTCCTGTGCATTGCTTTCTCCTTGGTAATTGATAATACCCTTAATGGCCAATGGAAATAAGGGTTTGATGCCTGCTTCGTATACATGACCCGGCTTAAAGGGATGATTGGTTCCTGTACGTAAATTTTGATTGCCCCTCTCTTTTACCCATACTGGAATAGCTGGATTGGTTAACCATGGTTCAGTTGCTTTAGCTGCAAATCGCGAATCCGATTTCAATGCATCCACTCCTATAAAAGTTTCCAACGGTGCACCTGCTATTGATAAATTAATAAGGCCGATTGGCACTTTTGTAGTTTCAACAATTGATTTTCCATAATAATAAGCCACGGCACTCATAGCCCTGAAACTATTGCTATCACTCACTTGCCAACTAGTAAGCGCAAAGAATTTTTCGGGTTGCATCATTTGCAAAACCGAATCAGAATAATATTGGTTGAAAATATTTTTTCCCGCGTATGTTGGATTATAAAATCGGAGTAAAGGTTGATTGGCTGTTGCAATTGCTTCGCGATAATACATTTCGCGTTGCATGGGCCACTCCATATTGCTCTGACCTATGCATATCCAAATATCACCCATCAACACATTGCTGATCAGTATATTTTTTTTGCCAGAAATAATTTTTATTGCTCGCGGGAGCGAACTCGCTGCTTGTGCAGGCAAATAAACGCTCCAAGTACTATCGGGATTCACGCGTGATACTGCTGAAGCATCGCGCGACAGCTCTACCTGCACCGTTGCCCCTGGCAAACCCTTTCCCCATATATGGATGGGCTGGTCTCGCTGCAACACCATATGATCAGTAAAGATTTTATCAACTCGCAAGAAATTAGCATCGCGCGAAGGCTGCGCCATCAAACCAAGCGGCAAAGCCATAGCCAAAGCCATGCACAGCATCAGTCGAACTCGCAACAACGCCTTCATGACAAATACGATTTAAGTAGCTGCATACAATACCATTCTTGTCTTGGTAAATGAAATGGCCCTTTGTATAAATTTCCTTTTGCCGTTTGCGCAATAGTTCCATCACGATGCAAATAACCAAACCATTCTCCGTGTTGCATATCTAAGAAGTGTGCATAAGCATAATCATGAACCAGCTTATGCCACTCTGCATATTTTTGATTGCCCGTCATTAAATAAGCCAACAATGTAGCAATGATGACTTCATTATGTGGCCACCAAAATTTCATGTCTTGCCAATACTCTTGTACGGGCTTATTATAAACATCTCTAAAATAAAGGATGCCACCTTGCTCTTTGTCCCATCCTCGCTCCCACATATAATCTAACATTCTGCAACCCAAGTTGATTAAGTGCGGATCATTATTTCGGTGCTTGGCTTCGTGTAATATAAACCACGCCCCTTCCATGGCATGACCTGGATTCAACGTGCGCCCATCTATATGATCAATGATGGAACCATCTGGTGCCACTTGTTCCATTACACATTGTATATCGTCTTTTACAAAATAGCGTTCTATTTCATGTATCCATTTTGTAATCCATTCATCGCAAGGATCATGGCCAATAGTGTCTCTTAATTGCTGCGCTGTATTCATCATGATCATAGGAACGCCAATACCCTTGCTGGGTCTGGTGTTGGTGTACTTGGGCTGTAATAATCCTGGCGTGGTTGCATATTGAATACACAAATCAAATACCCGTCTTGCATTATCCGCTGCTGTTGCATCTCCTGAAGCTTTTGCATAAGCGGCGGCTGCAATCACATAAAATGTCTCTGAAAAAAAATACCTACGCTTACGAATGGGTTTGCCATCACGGGTTACATGAAAAAACATTTGCCCATCGGTATCAAAACAATATTTATTTAGAAAATCATATCCGAGTTTGGCGCCTGCTAACCATTCTGGTTTTTGCTCTACCGTATTGTATAAGGTAGACAACATCCAAGTTGCTCGCCCTTGTATCCATACTGCTTTATCGTCGTCAATTAATGTTCCATCGGCATCACGCATCAATAAAAATCCACCATGCTCCTGATCATACGATCGAGGAAACCAAAAAGGGATGGTACTATTTAATAATTGATTATTATAAAAAGCCGCAAGTTCTTCTAATTCTTTGGTAGAGTACATCATATCAATTCAAATGCTATTTTATTATTGACGCTACTGGCACTTTTACAAAATACAAGTCCTTGGTTCCTTCGTATAATATACCAATGGTTTCTGCATCAATTTGTGTTAATGATGAATAACCATAACAATTGCGCTCATCAACTAATAATTGATTGGCTGGCAACCAGGTTTGTCCTAAATCTAAACTGGCTTTAATGGTAATATCATATCTACCACTGGTAGTATTTGGATTGCTAAAAAATAATACTTCCTTCAATACGCCTTTTACTTTTACATTGGCTTTAATTAAACTGCCCATACAAACTGGATCTTGTAATGCATTGTATGATGTTGAATGCTCTGTCCAGCTGGTACCTAAATTAGTAGTGGTAGCAACACTTCTATACGACCCTCGATTGTCTCGCATATTCAACATTAATGTACCCGCAGTGGTTTCTACTACCTGACTCTCTGTTGTATTTGATTTAGGCCCATTTAAATTTCCCACCCAATTAGCGCCATGATCGGCACTATAAATAATGGTTGAATAAGGCATTTTATTTTCATTCCAATATTGTGCAGCAAAAACCAATTTTCCATCTTTCATTGCAATCCCCGAACCTGGTCCATTAAAAAATAAATGCCATTTCGGGTTTTTAATTTGAGGCGTAATTGTATAAGGTGCAGACCATGTAAGTCCATCATCATCACTACTCACCAACACAAATTGTCCAGTAGTATCTGGAGATATTCCTGGCAATGATCCAGCAATAGAACGATTTCCCTTACTCCATAATGCTGCTACCCATATTTTTTTGGTGATGGGATCAAAGAGTATGGCTGGATCACCCACTCCGTTATTGTCGTGTGGCGCGCCCATATCCATGATTACTTTCATTGGCTCCCAAGTTTTTCCATTATCAGTGGATCTGCTTAAACCCACATCTATATTGCCTGGTAAGTCTGCGCTATTTTTATAGCGAATATCATATACCGATAATAAGGTTCCTTTATTGGTAGTAACTATACCGGGTATGCGATACGTATTTACATTGTCATCTCCTGCTTTGCGAACGGTTGATCCTTTTAGTTTGGCATAGTTGCCTGCAGG
>JAGOGG010000148.1 GCA_017996795.1 Sediminibacterium sp.
AATTCTTTTACTTCATTTACATCGTTCTCACATGCGAGCATAAAAAAGCAGCCTATAAAAAAGGCTGCAATAATATTTTTGTTATGAGCGTGTAGATTAATCATACTTGCGTTTAATAAACCAAACATCACTTAAACTAAAACCAAGGGTTAATTGGGTATAGTTCTCCGTAATATTGTTTACAGCTGATCCTCTTTTACCAAATTGAACAGCTGCTTGAACAACCGTATACTGGGTTTCATAGTTTCTCCATTTTCTGATAGGGAAACCTGCACCCAAAGTGAATGAACTATGTTTTAAGCCATTGCCATCTGCATTGATATAATCTTTACCAAACTGAAATCCTAAACGGTAGTTCACATTGCTTAAATAGCTGGTACCACCATCTGGGTTAGGGCTAATTTGTGCACCCATTTTTAATGTCCAACTATTGTTCAAGGCATCTGGTTGACCATAATAACGATACTTGGTCCATTGTGTAGTAGTGAATTCTAATCCCGCAGACCATAATTGGAAGTTTCCCCTAGAATTGGTAAGGGTTCTCATGATCATGAAGCCAGCATCATAAGTTGCAGGCATCACAATGGTTCCTTTGATATTGTCTTGTTTAGCAATACTGTCAACTTCAATTAGTCCACCAGCAGCATTTACCACAAAAGTTTGTCTGCTGATACTTTGAACTGCATTCATATTCTGTTGTAAAGAAGCAGTAGCGCCCACTCTCATTAATAGACTTTTTGCAGATTTATCTGCTGCATTTTCTTTTTTAGATAAAGTGAATTCGTATTGAACACCCAACTGTAAAAATACTTTTCCAAAATTGGTTTGAGTAGCAGATTTCGATTCAAAATATTGTAAGGTATCGTTGTAAAAAGTTTTGGTGGTGCTTAGTTCTTTTCTTCCAAAAGTGTAACCAGTATTTAAACCCACACTTAAATTCTTCCATTTCTTACCTATTCCAATAAAAGCCTGATTGGTGCCGCCAGTACCTTCGTAAATGGTACCTATGCTGTCTCCAGCAAGGCGGGCCCTGCTTTCTACGCCGTAGTTTACCCTGGTTATAGGCCTTAATCCAAAAGCCAAACCCAAACCCTTTGCTTTATTTAACGGAAAACTGACCGCTAAATAGCTAGGGATTAAATAAACAGAACTAAAAGTTCCACTGGGATTATTACTTTTTAATTTTCTGGAATCAATAGACAAACCCAAATCGTAGGTAACCATATAATTGGAACCATAGGTAGCTGGGTTATTAAAATTGATTGCTTGTCCTACATTGTAATTATTACCATCGGCATAAGCGGCTGAAAGACCACCCATAGAACGGCTAATGGCATGTTGGGAACCTACTAAATTGCCCAATCCGTAACGGGAAAATGGTGAATTTACCTGAGCAGATGAACTGATTGCGAAAAAAGAGATGAAACTAACCACAAAAGCCAGCCTACCTGTTGTTGAACTCACTGATTGCATATAAGCCTTTAAAAATTAGGTTTGGGTCGGCAAATATCCTGTTTTTTAGGTGCGGTACAAAAAAAGGCATATCCCCCCCGGTTAATAGCACGTTAAAGTTGCTGTATTTTAGGGCATATTCGTCAATTATTCCATCTATTTCTTTGGTCATGCCCCAAATAACCCCACTCAAAAGATTGGTTTTGGTATCATATCCAACTAAAGGGAAGGGTGATTCTGCCTTTATATAGGGTAATAAAGCAGTTTGCTCGTGCATGGCCCTGAAGCGCATATTCATCCCAGGAGAAATGCTCCCACCTAGAAATTCGTGTTGATTATTGATAAAATTATAAGTAATACAAGTTCCTAAGCCAATAACCAGGTTATGTTGTTTGGGAAAAAGGTCAACCGCAGCAGCTACTAATGCCAATCGATCGGCGCCAATGGTTTCGGGTTTGCCAACAGGGGTGGTTAAAGGAAGTAAGCTGGCATGACTTAATTGATGAAACGCTGTTTGCTCGGCCATGATAGATTCAATGGCAGGATCATGATTGATTACTGAAGAAAGAATGACTTTTTTAGGTTTCCATTGATTCATCAGTGCTGTTATGCTTTCAACAGTAGCTTCGGGTAAATTAATTTCTTCTTGAAAATCCCTCCCATTGAATACCGCCACTTTCAAACGTGTATTGCCAAAATCTAAACAAAGTGAAATACCCATGATGGTTAATTAAGGTTGAACCCTTTTATTTTTTTAAAAGAGCCATTAATGATGATTTTTTCTTTTAACTGCTCCATACCAGTGATCACTGGAATCACTTTTTCTAAATGTCTTCTTAAATACTCTAATCTTTGCTCTTCTTTAAACAAACACAGTAATTCGTATTCTTCTTTTAAAGATAGCCCTGCATGGTGCGCCATATCATAACTCAAGATATCGGCTACTTTTTTATTGAAGTTCTTGGTTACGTTTAATAAACGATGCAGTATATAAACTGAATCTAAAATTTTAAAAGAGATAAAAGGCTTGGTGCTTGCATCATTATTAGGATAACTCACAATGGCGCCACTGAATAATTTATCTGGGATGGATTCAATCAGTTCCAACACTTGAAACACTCTGATGCCGCGGGTTTTAATATCCATTCGTCCATCTTCGTACACTTGCACAATCTCTGTAATCTCTACCATGGTGCCCGTTTCGGCCACGCCTTCTTCTAACACAGTAGGGATGCCAAAGGGTTTGGCTTCTGCAAAACATTCGGTGATTAATTCTTTGTAACGGGGTTCAAATATGTGAAGATTCAACTCCTCACCAGGATAAACAACCAATGCCAATGGAAAAATCGGAATAAAATTAATCATACACTTCAGCTTATCCGTACAAAAGATTTCAGTTCTTTGCTTCACAATTTAGTTAAAATGAAAATTGCTGGCTTCACCATTATTAAAAATGCAGTGTTAAATGATTATCCCATTGTTGAAGCGGTAAAATCTATTTTGCCTGTAGTAGATGAAATGATCATTTTAATTGGTGATTGTACCGATGGAACCATTGAACTAATGGAATCAATTAATGATCCTAAAATCAAGATTCATCACTCTGTTTGGGACCCTAATTTACGATCGGGAGGGGCTGTATTGGCCGTAGAAACCAATAAGGCAATGCAATTGATTAGTGAAGATGCCACTTGGGCATTTTATATTCAAGGGGATGAAGTAGTACATGAGCAGTACCATGCAGCCATTAAAGCAGGATGTGAACAATACCAAGATGATCAACGGGTGGAAGGACTCTTGTTTAAGTACCTCCATTTTTATGGAACATACGATTATGTGGGAGATAGTAGAACCTGGTATCGCAATGAAGTGCGTGTAATTAGAAATGATCGCAATATTAAAGCCTATAAAGATGCACAAGGATTTAGGAAGGGACTACAGAAATTAAAAGTAAAAGCCATTGATGCGTATGTATACCATTATGGTTGGGTAAAGTCTCCAGCGCAAATGATGAAAAAGCAGAAGGAGTTTAGTAAACTCTGGCATAATGATGAAGCCCTATCAGCGTATATGGCTCAACCCGATTTTTTTGATTACAGTCAATTTGATTCTTTAGAAAAATTCAAGGGTACTCATCCGCAAGTAATGCAGGAAAGAATTGAGCGAGCCAATTGGCCAATCAGTTTTGATCCAGCTAAGAAAAAATTCAGCTTAAAAGACAAGGCCCTCTATTATTTTGAAAAGGCAACAGGAATAAGGCCTTTCGATTTTAAAAACTATCGGTTAATTCGATGATTTTTTAGTCGCTTGCCAGCAAACCAATAATGGCCAAACATGCAACAATGCACCATATTGATAATTGATGGTGGTTTCTACTAGGCATGAAAATGCTATAGCCAATGTCCAAATTATGAGAAAAGGGTTTTTGTTGCGATATCCATACCAAGCAGGGTAAAATAACCATGCGGTAAATAGTACCATGCCCCACCATCCACTGCCCATCCACCAAAACAACCATTGATTAAATGGCCAACCGTATTGGGTTTTTTGTACATTCCATACTTGTGTGAATTTTTGTTGTAATGCAGATGGAATAGCAGACCAGCCAATTGCAGTAGCATGATCTTCTTTGATGGCTTTTAAAGCCACCGTATTAATGGCTCTCCTTACTCCATCTGAATACGTTGAATCATAACCTTTGGTATTATAGGTATTCCAATCGTAAATGGTGTACCTGATTTTTTGTTGAATAGTTGGTGTGATAACAAGAATGGCGATTAATGCAATTAGTGCAATCAATATATTGCGAGTGCGATTCCTATTTATTGCAGGTTTTGATTTCAAATAATATATACTGTAACCAGCAACGATGATGGCTGCAATCACCCAACCCGTTCTAACTGCCAATAAAAGAATAGCGCCTAGTAAAACAATAAAAGATATTTTTTTATACCGTGCATTGCTAACAGGCAATAGGGTAAACAACAGGGCGCTGCATAAAAAAATACTGAAACGAACATGATCGGTATCCATAAATACAGGCAATGTTCTACCTTGTCCGTATAGCTCAAATGCTTCATTAGCATGCAATACAAACCATCCCAATGGGTACAATAAAGCAATGAATGCAGCGTGTATCCAAGGTTGCGAAACGGTTTTAGTAAAAGCAAATTTTTCCCCAGCAATAGCAGTAATGCCTGCAATTGGATAAACTATTAGGGTAAGTAAAAAAGATAAATTGGCTTCTGTAAAACCAGCTTGATAAATTCCAGTGAATGCCAATACCAAGGGAGATACACACCAAATCAACAGCGGCGAAAAAAGATCAGCGTTATTTTGTTTTAAATAGTAAATAGCATATACGGCCATTAATCCCATACTGATAGATAAGACGGCCCTACTCCATAATAGCCCAGCCAACATAATAATGGCCAGTGCTAATAAAATATTTGTTGCTCTTTTTGGCATACAGTTGGCATAAATTTACATTTACAGCAGTTATATGTGGAAACAATTATTAGCAGGCATACAAATAGGCAATCATCAATCCATTGCAAGAGCTATATCATTGGTAGAAAATGAAGTGGAGGGCTATGATCATTTTTTACAAAGTTTGCCCATTGGAAAAACACCTATAACTGGAATCACCGGACCTCCTGGTGCGGGAAAAAGCACTTTAACCGATGCGTTGATTGGACATTGGACTGCACAAGGAAAAAAAGTAGCCATCCTTTGTATAGATCCATCTTCTCCCTTTAATATGGGGGCTTTATTAGGTGATAGAATTAGAATGAGCGATTGGTATAATCATCCTGGTGTATATATTCGTTCATTGGCCACCCGTGGATCCTTAGGTGGCTTACATCCTTATATTATTGAAATCACTGCAATTTTACAAACAACAGGCTTCGATGAAATTATTGTTGAAACGGTTGGAGTAGGGCAGAGTGAAATTGAAATTGCTGGCTTGGCCGATACCAC
>JAGOGG010000149.1 GCA_017996795.1 Sediminibacterium sp.
CATCTGAAATTGTGAGAAATTTTTTATTTAGCATAACAATTTAGTAATGCTTGGGTAACATTGGCATAATACGGTTAGGTTAGTTTCGCCGCAAACTAAACTGAGATGAAAAAAACTGCATTCATTCTGATTATTGCTGTATTTATGTCTTGTAAAAAAGACTCCAATAATCCAGAAGAAATTATTGTAAACGAGGATCCCACTACTTATCAAGAAGTAAGCTCATTAAATTTAGGCGGAGTTGGATCTGCAGAGATTACCACATTTGACCCTATTACCAAAAGATTATTTGCGGTAAATAATGGAACCTTAAATAAAATAGATGTGATCAGCTTGGCAGATCCTAGTACGATTAGTGTAATACATTCTATTCAATTAGCTAATTATGGTGGTTATGTAAACAGTGTAGATGTAAGTAACGGAAAATTAGCAGCGGCAATTGAATCTACGAATAAACAAGACTTGGGTAAAGTAGTTGTTTTTAATACGACTACTTATGCAGAAGAAAAAGTAATCACGGTTGGGGCATTGCCAGATATGGTAACTTATAGCCCAGATGGAAAATTTATTTTAACAGCCAATGAGGGTGAACCCAATGCCAATTATACAATAGATCCAGAAGGAACAGTTTCAATTATAAGTGTTGACAATAATTATAGTGTAACTACCATCAATTTTGCAGCTTTTGAATCACAATTAAATATATTAACTGCGGGTGGTTTTAGAATAGCTGGATTAGGTAAAAACTTTGTAAAAGATATTGAGCCAGAATATATAACTGTATCAGCAGATTCAAAAACTGCTTGGGTAACCTTACAAGAAAACAATGCCATTGCAGTTATTGATTTGACTGCTAGAGCTATTACCAAAATTTTACCATTGGGTTTTAAAGACTTTAATACAGCTGCAAATGCAATAGATGTAAGTGATAGAGATGCAGCAATCAATTTTGCACCATGGAAACTATTCGGCATCTATATGCCAGACGCACAAATGGGACGTTTAAATATTGTAACCACTAGTGGAGATACAGATGCTTTGGTATACGATAGTAAAAACGAATTAGATTTACAAGCCAAAACCTTGAATGTATATGATGATGCAAGAAGTGATGATAAGTCTATAGAACCTGAAGCAATTACTTTGGGTAAGGTTGGATCAAAAACGCTGGCATTTGTTGGTTTAGAAAGAGTAGATGCAGTAGCCATTTATGATGTAACAAATCCTACGGCTCCTTCATTTGTAAAAATGATTAAAACAGGTGATGCACCAGAAGGAGTTCTATTTATACCCGCTTCTAAAAGCCCCATTCAACAAAGTTTATTAGTAGTAAGTAGCGAAAATGATGGAGTGATTAAAGTGTATAAGGCAAATAAATTGTTTGGGCTTTTTTAGTATTCCATCATTTTTGAAAAATACAATTTCGTTCCCTTCATCAGCTTTGCGATAAAAAAACCATTTTTTAATTGCGGCGATTGTAATCCCCCCATTGCCTTCCATTTCCAATTCCCGTTCATTTTAATTTTTAATGGGCCGTCGGTGTTGGCTTTCACTACTATCGTTTTTAATACACCATCAACCTTATTAGCATCTACTAAGAAAGCACCTTCTGTTCTTAATTGTTTAAATGAACAATTTTTCCAAGCTTCAGGAATAGCTGGCATGATTTCTATAAATCCGGCGTGAGATTGTATTAACATATCTTGTATGCCCGAAGCAAAGGCAAAATTTCCTTCTAGGGTAAATGGTCTATATGTAGCGTTGGCATATCCTTTTCCGCTTTGGTCTCCATTAACATGAAATCCATTATTAGGCAAACAAAATGCTTCTGCAAAAATGCGCAATGCTTTAGCTGCTTTTTCTCCATCTCCTAAATGCGCGTATAAATTTCCTTGCCATGCAAAAGAATAACCCACCCATCCACTTGACCCAATAGAGTCTAACTCATTTAATGACTGTCTTATCAAGTTTTCATGGGTCTCTTTTTTATACATCCCCAATGGATAGATTGCCATTAAATGCGAGAAATGCCTATGCGAAAAATCATACGAAACGGAAGGAGCAACCGCTAATCCACCTTGTTGGGTTAATGCCAATTCGGGAAAACTTTTTGCCAATTTATTCCAACGTTGAGCTTCTATTGTTTTACCTAAAATTTTAGCCAATTGCGAAGCACGGTTTGCTGCATATTTCATCAAAGCCAAATCATAATTGGTATTCTGTTTAAACCAAGCTTGGGCACTGTTGTCATGAAACTCTGGGCTTGAACTCAGTGGCAATTGCCTAAAACCCTTACTGTTCATTCTTGTAATGCTTTCCAAAAAAGTAGACACTCCTTTAAACCATGGATACGCTTTTTCTAGCAAGAATTTTTTATCCATGCTGTATTTCCATTGTTGGTCATAATGATGCGCCAACCAACTGCTGATGGTTGGCGAGAGTGCATATTGAATCCATCCACCCATTTCTGTTCCTTTCAAAGTAGTAACACCTGGAACATTGAGTCCATTGGTTTTAAAGTAAGATTTTGTATATGCTTGATAAGTGGGTTTATTTTTTTCCAAATGATCAATAAATACAGCTGCTCCCTCTAAATCATTGGCACTATAAAAAGGCCAATAACTTAATTCTGTATTTAAGTCGTGATGAAAATCTCCTTTCCAAGGGGCAATTTTTCCATTATCTGCCGTCCATACTGCTTGTAAAGAAATGGGTGGTGCATTCTTGCGGGAAGCTGCGCCCATTAAGTAGCGAGTGATAGACCATTGTTTTTGCAATAAAGTATCTGGGATATCTATGGATGATTTTTTCCAATGATTGGCCCACCAAATTTGATGTTGTTTAAAAGCAATATCAAAACCTTTATTCAGTTGTTGTTGAAGGGATAGGGTATCTAAAGCAGGGTATTCGTTTTTATCATTGGTTTGGATGGTCCAAATAATGTTTACTTCATTTTCTTTTTGGTTCCATTGCATGGTTGATCGGTAAGAAAATTTATCCCAACCTTTTTGTAAAAAACTTTTAAAATTGCTTCCAGAATCAATGGTTGCTTTAGTATAACCTAATCTTCCCAAATCGTCTCCCCCTACTACATCTCCAACAGATACTACTTTGTTTTGGTAAGGTGGAACAATTAATGAAGTGAAGAAAACGCTTTTTAAATTAGTGATTTTAATCCAACCCTTCTGTTGATTTGCGTCTACAAAGCTCTTGATCTCTACACCATTTTTTCCTTTGATTTCAACACTTGCAGTAAACAGGTCTAATACCACTTCAGCATTTACGCCTACTATAGAAAGGGGTAATTCAATAGCCGCTCCCGGAATTTTAGTTGGTGCAGGCTCTCTATCATAAGGGTGATCCAATGCCTCTTGTACTTTTTTATAAGTGCCGGCTTTCCAATTTTCTTCTACCCACTGATAACTGAAATGTGGTCCATGTAAATCTTTCATTGGGCGTTCATCCCATAGTTCGGCTTGGTCTAGTGCAAAACGAATATTTCCATTTTTATTCCACACCATTGCACCCAATAATCCATTTCCTAAAGGCATTCCTTCATCCCATCTTTTGGCTAATTCAGTTGCTCGAATATATCTTACAGGAATTTGACAATGGGATGTTTCAAATAGCGCTAAGCAGGCAGCTACGATGATATATAAGAATTTCATATTGCAATATATCCCATTAAATTACGAATGAATCACACGCTGTTTTCAATTGTATTCTTTTTATCTTACAAGAATTATTTGATTGTCCTTTATAAACCCCGCTTTATGAAACAAAAAATCTTCCTCTCTATGCTTGCTCTATCCTTATTGAGCTTGCAAACAATTATCGCACAGAATAACACATCACCAGTAATGGCCAAAAGAAAATTGCAACCCGCTGATGTGTATCGATTGCAAACACTGGGTGACCCGCAAGTATCACCAGAGGGAAATTGGGTTGCCTATACTTTATCATCTGTTGATTCTGTTCAAAACAAACGCAATACTGATATTTGGATGGTTAGTTGGGATGGAAAACAAAACATTCAATTAACCAATAGCCCTGATGCCGAATCTCAACCAAGATGGAGCCCTGATGGAAAATATTTGTCATTTGTTTCTGCAAGAAATGGTGCAACCAATAGTCAAATTTGGTTATTGAATCGTTTAGGAGGTGAGGGATTGCAGCTGACTAATTTGAAAACAAGCCTCATGGATTATTCTTGGAGCCCAGATGGTAAAAAGATTTTGATGACCATTAAAACACAAGCAGATACATCAAAGCCAAAGACGCCCAAACCAATTGTGATAGACCGTTATAAGTTTAAGCAAGACGTAGTGGGATATATTACGCAGCGAGATCCCATCCACCTATATCTTTTTGATATTGCCACCAAGAAAACGGATACATTAACCAGTGGCGAGTTTGATCAAAGGGGTGCAGTATTTAGTCCTGATGGAAAACAGATTGCTTTTGTAAGCAATACTACTGCCGATCCAGATAGAAATATCAATACCGATATTTTTGTGATGGAATCAAAGCCCAAAGCAACTCCAAAGCAATTAACTAAATGGCCAGGCACCGATGATAGTCCAGTTTGGAGTCCAGACAGTAAAACAATTGCTTATTTAAGTTCTGCTTCTGAAACATATACTGCATATCAAGAGCAATATCTTACTGTAATTGATGCAAGTGGTGTTGGTACTCCAAAGTATTTATCTAAAACATTGGACAGACCAGTTAGTAATATCAAGTTCACCAAAGATGGTACTCAAATTGCAGTGTTAATATCTGATGATAGAGAAAGATATATTGGACAATTTAATATGGCAACTGGCGTACTTACTAAAATTGCTGGAGGCAAAAGAAGTTATGGAGCATTACAAGCACATAGTAGCAATAACTGGTTGGCTGCAATGAGTGAACCTCAGTTGCCAACTGAATTGTATGCAGTTGAAAATGGTGTAACAAGAAGATTAACCAAACACCAAGATGCATTTGTTACTCCGCTAGAACTGGCTTCAGTAGAAGGTTATAGCTCTACCAGTTCTGATGGAACCAAGGTGTCGAGCATTGCGCTCAGACCGGCTAATATTCCTATAACACAAAAATTACCTACGCTGTTTTATATTCACGGTGGTCCTGTTGCACAAGATGAATTTGGATTCGATTTAACTCGCCAAATGCTTTCGGCTGCAGGCTATATGGTGGTGGGCGTAAACTATCGCGGTAGTAGTGGACGTGGATGGGATTATTCTAAAACCATTAGTGCCGATTGGGGTAATAAAGAAGTAATCGATATTCAAGGTGCAGTGGATTATGCTGTTGAAAAAGGTTGGGCCGATAAAGATAAGTTGGGTATTTGTGGATGGAGTTATGG
>JAGOGG010000150.1 GCA_017996795.1 Sediminibacterium sp.
TTCAAGGGGAAAAATTTGATATTGGATGCGATGGTTTTTCGGGGGATGTTACTCCTCTGATACTGCAGCGCCCTTGTATGCAAAATATAAACAAACAAGGTAAACTGCTAATAATACATATACTAGCATAATCGGGGGGATTTTAGTAATACTAATTTAAGTAGAAATTTAATTCATTTTTAATATTTTATGTTAACATTTGTGGATAATGGTCATTTGACTGAATTATGACAAACTTTGATGTTATTTAATTATTAAAAGATTCAACAAATATTTCACAAACGATTTATTGACCGCTGTTTTTGAATAATTGCCATTTAAAATTTAAGGGCTTTCATTAGGGTGGTTAAACGTATTTTTGGTTTATGGAGATTAGTGTTAAAACCATACAGCATCTGGCGCATTTGAGCAGGCTTCAAATAAATGAAACACAAGCTGCACAATATCAAACTGATATGCAAAAAATGGTTTCATTCATTGAGCAATTGCAAGAAGTTAATACCGATGGGGTAGAACCATTGTTGATGCTATCCGATGCAAGCACGGCTTTAAGAGCAGATCAATTGAACAATAGTCTTTCTGCAGCTGATGCATTAAAGAACGCTCCATCTCACGACCAGCAATACTTTAAAGTACCTACGGTTATTAAAAAATAAATTGAATATGTCTACAGAATCCATCATACATCTAGAAGGAATTGAAAAAAGCTATTTCATGGGCAACCAGGCGATTCCTGTTTTAAAAGGAATTAACCTCGATATTTTTAAGAATGAATATGTAGCATTGATGGGACCATCGGGTAGTGGTAAAAGTACGCTCATGAATATCTTAGGCTGCTTAGATTCTCCAACTGGTGGTAAGTATATTTTGAACGGAAAAGACGTTAGTAAAATGCTAGACGATGATTTAGCAGAAGTTCGTAATACCGAAATTGGATTTGTATTTCAGCAATTTAATTTGTTGCCTCGTTTAAGTGCAGCCGAGAATGTTGCACTTCCATTGATTTATGCCGGGGTATCTAAAAAAGAGAGGATAGAACGTGCATTAGAAGCTTTAGATAAAGTAGGCTTGGCCGATCGTTCACACCATAAATCGAATGAGTTAAGCGGTGGTCAAATTCAAAGGGTAGCAATTGCCCGAGCTTTGGTGAATAATCCCTCCATATTATTGGCTGATGAACCAACTGGTAACTTAGATTCTAAAACCTCGGTTGAAGTCATGCAGATTTTTGGGAAACTACAGGCCGCAGGAAATACAGTGGTTTTGGTTACCCACGAAGAAGATATTGCTGCTTATGCACACCGTGTGGTAAGATTAAGAGATGGTTTGGTTGAAAGCGATACTACAAAACCTTAATTTGCCGAACATTTGAGCATCTCTATTGTAATCAATGCTCACTTAGAAACTATGGCTATTAAGATTTATACAAAAACAGGCGATTTAGGCAAAACTTCATTAATTGGGGGAACCAAAGTTCCTAAAAGTCATATCAGAATTGATACGTACGGAACTGTTGATGAATTAAACTCATGGATTGGTGTGGTAAGCGATTATACACCTGATGAACATATTAAAGCAGTTTTAAAAGAAATTCAAGATCGTTTATTTACGGTTGGTTCTTCTTTGGCTTGTGATCCTGAAAAGGAACCCCTGATGAAAATTCCAGATTTAAAAGAATCGGATATTGAATTTTTGGAAAAGGAAATGGACGCCATGAATGAGCAATTGCCTGCCATGAAATTTTTTGTTTTACCCGGCGGACATTTAGCCATTTCTCAAAGCCATGTTGCTCGTTGTGTTTGTAGAAGAGCAGAGCGATGCTGCGTGAATATGCAAGAGCAAGATATTTTTGTAGAACCCTTGGTGATTAAATATTTGAACCGATTAAGCGATTATTTATTTGTTCTCTCTCGCTACTTAGGGCATCAAATGGGGGTAGATGAAATTCCTTGGAAGCCTAGAGTTTAATAGGCTTTCACCGCTGTTTCTTTCATAATTAATCCTGGAACAAACCGTCTCGCATATGCAAGACCCTAGTGCTTAATGCAGCCAATTCTTCGTTGTGCGTCACTATTAAAAATGTGGTTCCAAAGTCTTGATTGATTTTGGTGAACAGTTGATGAAGTTCTCTTGCATTACTGCTATCGAGGTTTCCCGTGGGCTCATCTGCAAAAACAATTAACGGGTCATTAATCAATGCCCTTGCTACAGCTACGCGTTGCTGTTCTCCGCCAGAGAGTTCATTGGGTTTGTGGTGGATCCGATTGGCTAAGCCTAAAATCTCTAGTAATTCAAGGGCTCTTTTTTTAACTTCTTCTCTAGGTTTATTGGCAATCCATCCCGGGATACAAACATTTTCTAGTGCATCAAACTCTGGTAAAAGGTGATGAAATTGAAAAATAAACCCAATATGCTTGTTTCTGAAAGCGGCCAATTGACTGCTGGTTAAACTGCTCAACAATTGACCATCAATGGTAATATTGCCACTATCGGGGCTGTCTAGCGTGCCCAAAATATGCAGCAATGTGCTTTTGCCTGCTCCAGAAGACCCTACAATACTCACCATTTCGCCCTTTTCAATGGAAATATCCACCCCTTTTAAGACCGTAAGGGGACCAAATTTTTTGGTAATTGTAGTTGCTTTTAGCATGAAAAGGGATTATTTATTGAGCAAATTAACCATTTCTTCAGAGATGGGTAAAACTCACATTTGGATATATCATTTATACGGTTACTTTTGCAAAAATAATCGAGACTATGTTTTGGACATTAGAATTAGCAAGTTATTTAGAAGAAGCTCCCTGGCCTGCTACCAAGGATGAGTTGATCGATTATTCTATCCGCAGTGGTGCGCCATTGGAAGTGGTAGAAAATCTTCAAGAATTAGAAGACGAAGGTGAAGTGTACGAGAGCATCGAAGACATTTGGCCAGACTATCCAAGTCAGGAAGACTTTATGTTTAACGAAGACGAGTACTAAAAATAAAAATGGCTAACTGAATTTTCAGATAGCCATCTTTTTATTTCTTCGGTGGAAAAGTGAGCTTAAAATAGAAGAGGAGCAAAGCCAAAGCCAACACAATTAAGTTGGCCGCTAGTACTGGTCCACTCTTCACGTTCACTGCGTATACCAGCCATACGATACAACTGGTTATAACAATCAGTATCATCCAGATACTTAAGTCTCCTACACTCTTACTCTTCCATGCCAACCATACTTGTGGTATAAAAGTTATGGCACTTAAGAATGCACCAAAATAACCTAGAAGGTCTATTAAATTCATTTGATCAGTTTGTTGATGAGTTGAATTATTCTTGATAGGCTATTCCCAATTTCTCCATCACATCCATACTTACCCCTGTGGTAGAATATCCACCATCATGGAATAAATTTTGCATGGTAACCATTTTAGTTAAGTCAGAGAAAAGCGTAATGCAATAATTAGCGCAATCTTCTGCACTTGCGTTGCCCAATGGAGCTACTGCATTTGCAAAATCATAGAAGTCTCCAAATCCTTTGATACCAGTACCTGCAGTGGTCTTGGTAGGTGATTGAGATACGGTGTTGATGCGCACTTTTTTCTCTAATCCATAATGGTATCCAAAACTTCTAGCAATGGATTCTAACATTGCTTTAATATCGGCCATATCGGTATAAAAAGGGAAAGTTCTTTGTGCAGCCATATAAGTAAGTGCAACTACTGAACCCCATTCGTTGATGGCGTCTAATTTTTTTGCTACCGCCAACATTTTATGAAAAGACATGGCAGACACATCAATGCCTTTCATGAAATAATCATAATTGGATTCTGTGTATGGAATCTTCTTGCGAATATTTATGCTCATTCCTATTGAATGCAATACAAAGTCTATTTTACCGCCTAAGATTTCTTGAGACTGGGTAAATAAATGGGTCAACTCTTCGGTACTGGTTGCATCCGCAGGAATAATTTGTGAACCGGTTTTTTCGGCCAGCTTATTAATCTCTCCCATGCGCATAGCAATGGGTGCATTGGTTAATACAAATGTGGCACCTTCTTCGTGTGCTTTTTCTGCAACTTTCCAGGCAATAGAATTTTCATCTAATGCGCCTGTGATAATACCACGCTTTCCTTTTAATAAATTATAGGCCATACAACATCAATTTTAAAGCCGAATATACGATTTATGGTGTAATTGAACCTAGTGTAGAATCATTTCTTTGGCATTCTCCAATGCTGCAGCAGTAGGCTTTTCGCCGCTCAACATTTGTGCTATGGCGGTAATACGTTCTTCGTTATTCAGTATTTTAATATTCGTTTTAATTTGCTCGTTCTTATTTTCTTTATAAACAAAGTAGTGTGCATTGGCTTTGCCAGCAATTTGTGGCTGATGGGTGATGCAAATGATTTGTCTTTTTACGGCCATTTGCTGCATAATTAGCCCCACTTGTTTGGCTGCTTCCCCTGAAATACCGGTGTCTATTTCGTCAAAAATCATCGTTGGCAAGTCTATATATTCTGCTACCAATGATTTGATGCAAAGCATCAACCTGCTCAATTCTCCCCCGCTTGCTACTTTACGAATGGGTTCGAAGCGGTTACTTTTATTGGCATCGAATAATAGTTCAATTTGTTCTACCCCATATGATCCTAATGCAACGGTTTGCATGCTTACTTTTATTTGCGCATTGGGCATGCCCACTTGTTTTAAAAGCGCATTAACCGATTCTTCAAATGGAGCAATTACTTTATTTCGAGCTGCGGTAATTTGTTTGGCTGTTTGTTTTAGCTGGTGCATTAAATCATTCGCCTGCACTTGCTTGGCTAAAATGGCTTCGTCAATGGCAACAGCTGCAAAAAGTTTATTGGATAATTCGGTTTGAATGGCCAAGAGTTCCGCAGTTGTGCTTACTCCATGTTTTTTAGTAAGCTTATATCCATCACTTAAACGTTGGTTTACCCAATCAATTCTTTGTGCATCAAAATGAATATTGTTGTTGATTCGCTCTAATTCGTCGGCAATATCTTGTAATTCTATTTGACTTGCTTTTAGTCTATCAAACAATGCTGGTAATTCTGCTACCAATGTTTGCATGGTCTGCAGATTATTGCTCAACTGCTTTATTCTTGCTACAACTGGGTCTTCTGAACTCGACAGTTCTACTGCCACTTTATCTAATACCGTTTTGATTTCTTCGGCATTCGAGAGCAATTTTAATTCTTCTTCTAATTGCTCTAATTCATTTTCTTTTAATGACAATTCTTCTAACTCGTTGCAGAGGTATTGATTGTAATCGGCTTCTTTTTGTAAGGCTGCTTTCTGCGCTTGTAGTTCGTTATAGGCAGCTAACACTCCACTCCACTCTTTAAAATATTGTTG